>NZ_BAAJYS010000015.1:0-37012 GCF_057543315.1 Acidovorax sp. KPB24-07 | reverse complement strand
TCATCATCTGGCGCTGGTCGCGCTTTTCGCGCTGCTGGGGCCGGTGCTGATCGGGTATCGACCCTGCCCGCCAGGTGCTGGCCGACAGCCTGCAGCCACCCGGTGCCACGCACTGGCTGGGCACCGACGTGCTGGGCCGCAGCGTGCTGGCGCGCCTCGCGCATGCGGCGCAGCTCTCGCTCGGGCTGGCGCTGCTGGCCGCCGTCACCGCGGCCGTACCCGGCGTGCTGCTGGGGCGTGGCGGCCAGTTGGCGCGGCGGCCGCGTCGAGCGCGCGCTGGTGATGCTGGCCGACGCGGTTCTCTCGGTGCCGGGCCTGCTGCTGGTGCTGCTGTTCGCCGCGCTAGCGCCCGGCCGGCACTGGGCGCTGTACATCGGTCTGTCGCTGTCGCTGTGGGTCGAGTACTTCCGGGTGAGCCGCGCTGCCAGCCGGCCGGTGCTCGCGGGCGACGCGGTTCAGGCCTCGCGGCTGCTCGGCTTCGGGCCGGCCTACATCCTGCGGCGCCACCTGCTGCCCGCGCTGGCACCGGTGCTCGGCACCTTGCTGGCGTTCAGCGCCGCGCAGGCGGTACTCGCTGGCCGCGCTGGGCTTCATCGGCGTCGGGCTGCAGCCGCCCACGCCCGAACTCGGGTTGATGATGATCGAATTCCTGCCCCACTACGAGGAAGCGCCCTGGCTCATCGCCGCGCCGGTGGCGCTGCTGATGCTGCTGGTGCTCGGCATGATGCTGCTGGCCGGCGACGGAGAGATCCCATGAGCGGCACAACTCTTCTGGCCGTCGAAGGCCTGTCGGTCCATGTGGGCGCCAAGGCACTGCTGCGCGATGTGTCGTTCAGCCTGCGCGCCGGCGAGGTGCTGACGCTGCTCGGCGAAAGCGGCGCAGGCAAGTCGCTGCTGGCACAGGCGGTAATGGGCAACCTGCCGGGCACGCTGCGCGCCGGCGGCATGGTGACTCTGGACGGCGTCGCCAGCCGCGCCGAGAACGCGAAGGCGCGGCGGCCACGCTGGGGGCGCACGCTGGCCTTGCTGCCCCAGGAGCCCGCGCTGGCGCTGGATCCGCTGATGCGCATCGCGCCACAGCTGAGCGAGACGCACGAGCTGGTGCGCGGCGCGGGGTTCGAGGAGGCCGAAGCTGCGGCGCTGTGCGATCTGGAAGCCGCCGGCTTGGCGGACTCCGCCCGGCAATATCCCTGGCAGCTCTCGGGCGGCATGGCGCAGCGCGCCGCGGCCACCGTCGCGCGCGCCGGTGGCGCACGCATCCTGCTGGTGGACGAGCCGACCAAGGGACTGGACGCCCGCTGGCGCCGGCACGCGGTCGAGATGCTGCAGGCCGTGCAGCGCGACGGCGGCTGCGTGGTGGTCATCACGCACGACCTGCGTGTCGCGCAGGCACTGGGCGGCCAGTTGATCGTGCTGCGCGCGGGCGAGGTGGTGGAACAAGGCGATGCGCGGGCCATCCTCGCGAATCCGCAGCATGCCTTCACGCGTCGACTCGTGGCGGCCGATCCGGCCCATTGGACGAAGCGCGCGCCAGCAGCGCCCGGTGCCGTGGTGGTGACTGCGCGGGGGCTCTCGAAGGGCTTCGGCAGCAAGGTGTTGTTCGAGGACATCGATCTTCGGCTGCGCGCCGGCGACCGCTTCGTGGTGCAGGGCCCCAGCGGCACGGGCAAAAGCACCTTGGGCAACGTGCTGCTGGGCTTGTTACCGGCCGACCGGGGCGAGGTGAGGCGGGCCGAAGGCCTGGCCCCGACCGCGCTGCAGAAGCTTTACCAGGATCCGGTCGCATCCTTCGCACCGAGGATCAGTCTGGAGCGCTCATTGCGCGATGTGGCGCAGCGCCATGGTTGCGGATGGCAGGACGTGCGACGGCGGTTGGAGCGCCTGGCGGTGCCCGAAGACCTGCTTGCGCGCAAGCCGACCGAGGTGTCGGGGGGCGAACTGCAGCGGGTGGCCCTTGCGCGTGTGCTGACAGTGCAGCCGTCACTCCTGTTCGCCGACGAGCCCACTTCGCGGCTGGACCCGGTGTCGCAGCAGGAAGCCATGGCCGTGCTGCTCGATGCGGTGGAAGAAAGCGGCGCGGCGCTGATGCTCGTTACGCACGACGACGACATCGCCAGCGCTGTTGGAACTGCCTCCATTCGTTTGCGCGACGCTGCTTGACGCTGTGCAGCGATACTCGGTTGCAGAGTGGACCACTCAGTTCCGAGTTCGGATGGGATGCAGGTCGGTTACTCGATCTTGAACGGGTCTCGCATGCAGGCGTCTCCTGGCGGTTGCGCCGGCGGGTGCCGACGTGAGTGGCCCGAGCCGGGCTGGAGACGAGCGCGTGTATGCGGCCATGGGCCGCGCACCGGAAAAAGAGAAGCCCCCGTGAGGGGGCTGGGAAGCAGGACGCTCAGTGGCCGGCGGGCGCAGAGGGCATGGGCTGCATCGACAGGCGCGTGGCCGTGGCCGACACTTCGAGGTCGTCCTCGCTGTGCAGGATGCGGGTGAAGACCCGTTCCTGCAGGTCGAAGAACTCGCCGAAGTCGTCGCCGCCGAATTCGGCGCGCGCCAGTTCCCACCAGTCGTCGAACGCATCGACATCGGGGTTGCAGCCCACGGCATAGGCGATGGTCTTGCGCCGCCCATCGGGCCGGCTCTCGCCGCGCTCGGCCATGAAATACACGCCCTGGTCCTTGACCAGGATGACGCGGCACTGGTTGGCAGCCGCCTCGGCAAGCACGGGCCGAAGCTCGGTGCCTTTGAATCGAACAGTCATGGAAGTGGTCTCCAACGGTGAAGGAAGAAGGCTTCCCGCCGCGAGGACGGGAAGCCGCTTGGGGACGTGAGGGCTCAGTGCTGGACGGGCTTGCGACCGTACAGACGCTGCACGCGGATGAGGCGCCAGCTCCCGTCGTCGATCAGCAGTTCCAGCACCTGGCCCAAGGTGTCGAAGAACACTTCATCGACCCGCTCGACCAGTTCGCCGTCGCGGTGAAGTTCCACCGCGTAGGTGTCGAGGCCGCGCTCGTAGAGCACGGTGACGCGCCCGTGGAACTTCGCCGAGGCGACGGTGAAGCCGATGGCCGGCGGCGTGGCGATGATGTTGCGGGGGCTCGGATCGACCACCGTGAAGTCCCGCGCGCCGGCATCCACCAGCAGGTGCGTGATGCGGCGGAAGCCATCGGGCGCGGGCAACTGCTCCAGTTGGTGGATCAGCTCCTGCAACTCGGGGCACTGCGGCTCGGCGATCGGCAGCTTGGCAGGCGCCGAACCCAGGATGAACCGTTTCACCGTGTACGGCTGGCCGTTGGCGGTGAACTCGGTGCTCTCCTCGGGCGTGTCCGCGCGCAGTCCGTCGAAGCGGCGCCGCGCATAGGGCTCGACCTGCACCTTGGCGCCTTCGTCGGGCACGTCGATGACGAGTGCCTTGTCGATCACCGCGAACTCGGCCCGCCCCGTCTTGACGACGATGGCCTCGTCGGTGGTGGCAATGACCTTGCCCTCGAAGGGCTTGGGATCGATGTGGAAGCCCAGCGTCGAAACCTTGGGCTGGCCGTCGAAGATGTTGAACTTGAAGCTGCGGACGTTGGAAGGCACGTGGCCGCGAACCAGCGTCGGCATCTGTGCGCAGATGGCTTGGGTATCCATTGGGAGGCTCCTTGTGGCAATCCAAGGAACTCCCGCCCCGCAAGGGAGGTGTGTCCCTTGGGGGTGAGGTGGATGGACGCGCATGCGCCCGTGGAAGGAAAAGCAACCAGCACGGCGAACCGCGCCGCAGCCTCGAAGGTCTCGACTACCTGGGCATGCTTGCCGGCAACGCCAGCGAACATGCAAGCAGCGTGCGGCAGGCGTGGGCCAGCGTCGCGGGGGAATCGGCACTGCGCGGCCACCGGCTTCGTCCAGAAATGAAACGAGCCCCGCGTGGGGGCTCGAAAGGTGGTGTCAGTCGTCGTAGATCGGCAGGCCGTCCAGCACCTGCGCATCGGCATCGAAGACCAGCATGCGCACGTCGGCGAGCGCGGCCAGGTGCAGCACGTGCACGAGGGATTCCGGCATGCCCTTCTTGCGATGCTCCTGCTTCAGCCGCTTGGCCGTTATGCCTTCGACCGCGCGCAGGTTCTCGTCGGTCCAGGGCGTGGCGATCAGCTTCAGCCCAATGGCCGGGCTGTAAGGGATGCGGAAGGCGACGAACAGGAACAGCGTCGGCGTGGCGATGTCCGCCAGTTCGGCGAGGAAGCGATGTGCGTCGGTGTCGAGGTGCGCGCTGCTGATTTCCCAGCACCGGCTGTAGTAGCCGGTTTCATAGCGCAGGCGCCGCACGACTTCCCGCGCCGCTTCCTCGGAGTAGGTATCGCCCACGTGTAGCGGCTTGCCATAGTCCTCGGCCATCACGGCGTAGACCACGTTGCGGGCGAGCCCGTGGCTGCGGCATTGCGCTTGCAGCTCGTCGGGGACCGCCTGGTCCTCGGTGATCAGCACGAAGCCGTCCGAGAAGATGCAGGGCCGCCGTTCGACCTGGCTGTCCGGCAGATTCGACTGCGAGGGATGCAGCGGCAGGTAGGTCAGCGGGCAATCGTCGTCGTAGGAGATGGCGATCAGCCGCTGCACGGACAGGCCGTCGTAACCACGGACAAAGGGATTGTTGTTTGAGTAGGACATGGGATTTCTCCAGCAGAGGATGGCCGAGGCAATCCCCTGCTGGGGATTGAACCCCAGCGGGTGGAAAGACGTGACGCGGCGGCCCGCCGGTGAGCGGCGGGAGAAACTGCCGTTCGATTGGGCGGGCGTGCCCTGAAAAGAAAGAGGAACATGGCCGCGTATGCGGCGCATGTCCCTCGTCGGGGGCGAGGATGGAGGCGTTGGTGCGCCGCAGCGCAGCTCACCAGCCGTTGTAGTTCAGCGTCAGGTCGGCGATGACCTTGCGCCGCTCCAGGTCGAGGCCGCCCAGGTCGGACAGACCCTCGAAGCCGCAACGCTTGAGCATCGCGCCGCCCTCGCGGGCGTTGTAGAAGCTCGCCATCGCGGACAGGAACATCCGCTGGCCGCTGCTCAGGACGCCGAGGGCGTCGTTGAGCATCAGCAGCTTCGGCCGCAGATCCCACTTGGTGGTGGCACGCTGCAGGCCCTCGCGGGTTCCGTCGCCGAACCATTCGGCTCCGGCGATGTGGACGCCGCGTTTCCACGCCTCGAAGAAGGCTTGGGGCGCGGCGGCGAAGTGCTGGTGTTCCAGCTCGATCTGATCAAGTACCTCTTGAGGCAGGGCACGGTTCATGACATGGGCTCCTGGTGGTTGGACATCACGGGTGGAGGCGCTGCTGCCAGCGGCCCGTTTGCAGGGCGTGCTCGGCGGCGTGGAGCGACCGGAAGTAGCTGACCGACTCGCGCGAGACGGGACCGTCCGCGTCGGCGGTGCCGGTGTAGTGGCCGGCCGCGCTGCACAGCACCTGCAGGGACAGGCGCTTGCCGACGTAGGCCAGGGCCTGGTGGCCGATGGATTCGGCGCGGGCCTGTTCAGCACTCAAAGGTGCCGATGCGAACGCAAGGGACATGGGTTTCTCCTGGTGGTTGAAGACCGGGAGCACCACGCCCTGACGGGAGCGGAAGACTCCCGAGGGGTTGAACATCGAAAGCACCCGCGTCATGGCGACGTGCGTCCGCGGTGGTCGGTGCGAAGCGGACTGGATCGGTCAACGCGGCGAGGCGCGTTGCAGCCTTGAAGACCGGGACTGCCAGGGCATGGTGATGACGACCGTCAGCGACACATGCGGGAAGGATGGAAGCGCGGCAGCGCCCCGTCGCCGATCAAACGGAACCGCATGCCGTCCGGTTTGGCCTGGGCGCTGCTGCCCGCGGCGATGCACGATCCGTCTGCCCACGACAAAGGAGCCGAAGTCCCAAAGGACTTCGGCTGGAGAGGAATCAATCCACCTGTGGGCTGCAAGCAGGCCAGGCCGTCGTCAAAGCCATTCGCTGCGTCAGCAATCTCACCCGGCCCGTTTCGTGGCTGGGGCCGGCATCCTCTGGCATGTATCCACACACAAAGGGAGCCCGTTGTTCCGCCAGCGGGCACCGGCACAGAATACCGTCGACCGCAAGCGGTCTCCTGGCACCTCGAAGCCTTGCGGGCCAAGGCGTCAGGAGACCGTTCGCGGATGGACGGAAACACCTCGATCAACGGAACCGCGATGAGCGCGATTCGATGGAGCAATGACCTTCTCGCCCTGCCAGACGTGATCGGCCTGTGCAGGACGCGCACACCGTTGCAGAAGGGAACGCGCGCTGGGGAGTCCCGCGGGGCGCGGGAGGTTTGCCCCGCCGTCGGCAGCAGCCGGCGTGGCAGAGGGAGACGTGGGCGTCAGTTCGCCCTGGGGCGCCGACGCGGTGTGCCGGATGTGTGGCCGGAAGTACGGTTGGACGGGCCGCACTTGGCTGCCGCGGCGTCTTCGACCGGCTGCGTGCCCTTGCAGTCCGGGTAACGGCTGCAAGACCAGAACGCGCCGCTCTTGCCGGTGCGTTGGCGCATCGGGGCGCCGCACTGCAGGCAGCTCGGTGCGGGCGGCAGCTTGATGGCGAGCGTGACGCCGCGGTACTGCTGCACGAGCTGGGCGACCCAGCTCGACTGCTTGGCGATGAAGGTGTCCAGCGTCATCTGCCCGGCCTCAATCATGTCCAGCGCCTGCTCCCACACCGCCGTGGTGCCCGGGTCGGCGATGGCCACTGGCACAGCGTCGATCAACGTGAAGGCGGCATCCGACGCGCGGATGGCCCGGCCTTTCTTCAACAGATAACCGCGGGCCAACAGCCCGCTGATGATGTTGGCGCGCGTGGCCTCGGTGCCGATGCCCGTGGTGTCCTTGAGCTTCTGCTTCAGGCGCGGGTCGGTCACGAGCTTGGCGACGCCCTTCATGGCTTTGACCAGCTCGCCCTGCGTGTAGGGCTTGGGCGGTAGCGTCTTCAACGCCTTCAGTTCGACCTGGCCGACCTGGCAGGCTGCTCCAGCACGCAGCGCCGGCAGCACCTGGCCGCGCTGTGCGTCCTCGCCGTCACCGTCCTCGGGCTCCGGCGCCGCCAGTACCTGGCGCCATCCGGCCACCGCGATCTGCTTGCCGACCGCCACCAGCGACTGCCCACCGCATGTGAGCTGCGCCACCGTCCGGTCGAACTCGTGATGCGGCAGAAACTGCGCGAGGTAGTGGGCGCGGATCAACCGATAGACGGCCAGTTCCTTCTCGCTCATCGCCGAGAGATTGGCCGGTTCCAGCGTCGGAATGATGCCGTGGTGCGCCGTGACTTTGCCGTCGTTCCAGGCCCGCGAACGCTGCTGGCGATCCAGGCGGTCGATCAGCGGCCGCAGGCTGGGATCGGTCTTGGCCAGGCTGTCGAGGACGGCTGGCACCTCGGCCAGCATGCTCTCGGGCAGGTATCCCGAATCCGAGCGCGGATAGGTGGTCGCCTTGTGCGTCTCGTACAGCGATTGCGCGATGTCCAGCGTCTCCTGCACGTCGAGGCCCAACTGCTTCGAGCACACCTCCTGCAGCGTGCCGAGATCGAACGGCAGCGGCGGCCCTTCGCGCACGCGCTCTGTCTCCACCGACAGCACCTGGGCGGCGCCGGCCGCGCGCAGGCGTTCGGCCGCTTGCTGCGCCACCGGCTGCTGCAGGCAGCGGCCGGCGTCGTTGGTGCTGCTCTGCGGCGGCATCCAGCTTGCGACGAAGGACTGGCCTGCATGCGAGAGCGCAACCTCGATGGCCCAGAACGGCACCGAGACGAAGCGTGCGATCTCACGATCACGGTCCACGACCAGCTTGAGCGTTGGCGTCTGCACGCGCCCGACCGACAGCACGCCGTTGTAGCCGGCCTGGCGACCCAGCAGCGTGAACAGGCGGCTCAGGTTCATCCCGATCAGCCAGTCAGCACGCGATCGGGCGAGCGCGGAGAAGTACAGCGGCAGCGTTTCGGCGGATGGCTTGAGTGCACCCAGCGCCTTGCGGATCGACGCATCGTTGAGCGCCGACAGCCACAGCCGCTGGATCGGGCCGCGGTAGTCGCACAGCTCGATGATCTCGCGGGCGATCATCTCGCCCTCGCGGTCGGCGTCGGTAGCGATCACCAGCTCGCCTGCCTTGGCGACTAGCTGCTGCACGACCTTGAACTGCCCCGCGGTCGCCGCCTTGGGCTCGACACGCCAGCGCTCGGGAACAATGGGCAGTTGTTCGATGGCCCAGCGCTTGTACAGCTCGCCGTAGCCTTCGGGCGGAACCGCCTCGACCAGATGACCGATGCACCAGGTCACGACGACACCGGAACCGCTGTAGCAGCCGTTGCCGCGTTGACCGGCGCCCAGCACACGGGCGATGTCCTTGCCCTGGGATGGCTTCTCGCACAGGAACACGCGCATGCAGCCTCCATGGAAGTGTGCGGTTCATCGGATGGCCCCAGCTTGGCCGGGCCAGAGGATGACGGCAGCAGGGAAGCCGATCGGCGCAGACACCGCTTTGTGATCGGCAGGTGATGCGTTGCCGTAGCGGCATGCGCGGCACTGCAACGGCTGGCGCAGTGGGAGCGTCGTTTCAGGAGGGCGGCTGGAATTCGGTGGAACACCCTGGAGCTATCCCCTGGGAATAGCTGGTGCATGGCGGGCGTCTGACGGTTGCTACAGCCGCCCACTGCGGGGAATCAGCCCCTGACCTTGGCTTCCTTCGGCACCTTCGTCCCCTTGGTTTCCTTCGGCGGCGGTACTTCCGCCTCGGGTTCCAGCATCCTGGAGCCGAGGGTCACGGCCTGGAGGCGGTACGGCAGGATGCCCACGCGCCGAGCCTCGATCTTGAAGGTCGTGCGCTCGTTGTCGTCGGCGTCCTCCCACTCGTCCTTCACGGTCCGGCCTTCCACCAGCACGCGCATGCCTTTCTGGTACAGGTCTTTCCAGTGGTCGGCGTCGCGATGCCACAGCTCCACCGGCGCCCAGAAGCCGCCGCGGTCCTCGAACTCGCCGTCCTTCTTCGGGATCGGGTTGTCGAAGTAGACGTTCAGGCGCAACAGCCGGCGCGGCTCGTCGTTGCCGTTGGGGAATTCGCGGTAGTCCGGCGCAGAACCGATGTTGCCCTCGCCGACGAAGTGCGTGCTCATGGTGACTCCTTGGGGGTGGCGGATGGAACGGACGCGGCATGCCCGTGGACACGCCGCAGGTAAGCCGCTTCGGCCTGCGCGGCCTTGCTGGCGCACTCCTGGGCTTGGCGGCCCAGCGTGTGAAGGAGGCTGATCTGCATGTTCAGCGCGATGCGCTGCAGCTCCATCGCGTAGAGGTCATCGATCAGCGAGGCCGGCGTCGCCGGGCGGTCGAGCAGCGACTCCCACAGCGCCACGCCCATCGAGGAACGATCGTGGTTGCGCCAACGCAGGAACGTCGTGCCTGCGCCAGTGGTCTGCTGGGCCAGTTGCACGTCGAGCAGGGTGAAGGGATAGGCCCGCGCCTGTTGCAGTACGCGACGCTGTGCCAGCGCGATTAAGTCGTCGCGCAGCGACGTGCATTGGTTGGCCCAGGTCTCCAGACTCCCCTTACCTTTAAATGGCTGTAAAAGGCCTTTTAGGTAGGGGCCGTGTTCCAGGCGCTGGAAGTCCGCCTGTTCCAACGGCAGGAAGCGCGTCGGTTGGCCGGTGGTAGACGATGCCGTCATGCCTTGGCGCCTTCGCTGCCATGGTCGTCGTCGCCCGCCACATCCGCTGCGCCAGCGACGGGCGCGGCCTCAGCGGCTGCACCAGGCTTGCCTGCCCGCCGCGCGATCGGTGGCGCAAAGCGCGAGCGGCGCGCGCCTTCGAGCACGTCCTGCGGCAGCTCGCCGAACTTCTCCAGCGCCGCCCGCGCCACCGCGTTCTTCGAGGCGAAGTCGTCGCGCGTCGCGCCAGAGTAGCGGTACTGCTGTGCCAGCGAGAACAGGCTGCGCAGCGCATGCGCGCCGCCGTTGAGCCAGCGTTCCAACGTACTGCGGTCGATCAGTGCGGTGTGGTGGGCAAGGATCAGCCTGCGCGCCAGGTCGTCATAGTCCGCCAGCAGGTACACCGCCATGAAGCCGAGCTGCGCGTTGACGAACAGCGGCAGCTTCACCGGCTGCACGTTCATGTTCTCGCCCAGGGAGAGCGCGGGCGGCACGTCGGCCAATGCCTGGTCCACCTGCTCGCGCAGCGCCTGCAAGCTAGCCTTGGTCTGCGTCAGCTTGTCCTCGATGCGCAGCATCCAGAAATCCGAGTAAGGATCGTCCTGCTCGGCACCGCGCTTCATCTTGTTCATCACGCTGATGTAGCCGTTGAGGCCGATGATGCCGGGTCGGCCCTCGGCGGGCGCTCTGCCATGCCAGATGCGCGACGCGTGGTGGGTGTGCAGCGTCAGCGACATCGCGCTGCGCAGCGATCCGAGGTTCAACTGCAAGGGCTGCTGGGATTCGTTGGCCATGGTGACGGCTCGCTGTAAAGGAACGAGACGCGAGCATCGGCATCGCCCGGAAGGGCGTCAGTCAACAAACCGCAATCACGCCGCTCCTGGTTTCCAGTCGAGGGAAGGGAAGCTGTGCCTGCTATCCCCTGGGGATAGATTTCCGGCGGCAGAAGACCAAGCCGGCAGTCAGAACAGGACAATGTCTTGCATTCAAGAGGGGGCAAACGATGAAGGATGGGACGACCGTTCAGCTGCTGGTGAACGAGGAACGTGGGCACGGCGATAAACTCGTGAAACTGCTGAAGCAGGCAGAGCGCCTGGAATGCTTGGTGGCCTTTGCGAAGGCATCGGCGCTGAACGGGCTGCTGAAGTCGCTGCGCAAGGCGCTTGAGCTCGGACTGGAAGCCCGATTTGCAATCGGCCTCGATTTCTATCTGACCGAGCCCGTCGTGCTCCGAAAGCTGCTGGAGCTGACCAAAGAACACGCGCTCAAGCTGTACCTCAGTGATTCCAGCGAGACATTCCATCCGAAGATCTACGCCTTTCAGCACAGCACGGGCTGCTCGGTGATCGTTGGTTCGGCCAACTTTACGCATGGAGGCCTCTACGGCAACTACGAGGCATCAGCCTTGGTCGGGGGCACGAGCGGCACGCTGATGGCCTCGGTGACTCAGCATTTCGACGCTCTGATCGATGACGAAATCATCGTCCCGGCTACCAGGGACCGCATTGACGCCTATGAACGGGAGTACGTCATCCACGACATCTTCCGAAAGGTGGCCAAGAAGCGTGCGCAGAAGGCAAGCAGCGCGATTGGCCCGAACTTCACGACGTTGGCCGGCATTCTGGAGTTGATGAAAAGCGATGATTCAGAACATGGCTTCGCGGAACAGAAGACCCTACGAAAGGGCAACCTTCGCCAGGCAAGGCGGATGTTGGAGGAATGGGCCGCCGCGCGTGGGAATGCGAGTCATGGGTTCCTGGCTCGATTTGAAGCGCTGATCAGCCTGCTGCATTCCGGTGGGTTGCATCGCGGCAAGAACCGCATTGCGGAGCATCCAGGTCAGTTCGTAGCAGCGGTGAGAGACATCGTGGGCCAAGGCACTCTCCCACCTGGAGATGCCTTTGCAGTTCTTCATGCGCACTTTGAGCACATCCCGCGAGCAGGCATCAACCTATTGACCGAGGTGCTGCACGCACTCGACAGCAAGCGATTCGCGGTGATGAACCAGAACGCGGTGTCGGGGCTGGCCTTGGCCGGGATCAGGGCATATCCCCTCCATCCGAACAAGCAAAACGTCGGTCCCAACGACTACGCAAGGTATTGCCAGCATGCCGACGAAGTGCGACAGGCGCTTGGCCTGGCCGACTTCACAGAACTAGATGCACTGTTCAACTATGCGTATTGGGGCGAATCCGCGGAAGATCTGGCGGGAGATTGACGGGACGGACTTGCGGAAGAGAGGCTGTCCCAACTATCCCCTGGGGATAGCGCAGACGGTCAAGGGCGGCGGAGGTTGGATCGAATCTGTGCCAAGTAGGCGCGCGCCACCTCGGGATCGGCGGGACGGGACTCGGCAGTAGGTGGGGCGTGTGCCGGTGCAGGTGTTCGAGCGACTAGTGGCGCTGCGCCGTTGTCACCTGCCCAAGCCTTGAACTCGCCGCGGATCGCCTTCTGGATGATGCCGAACAGGTAGCCTGCCGGGTTGCGCACCGCGCTGTTGCGACAGCGCGCATCCCATTCGTCCAGCACCGCCTGCCGCAGCGACTCGTCCACCTGCTGCAAGGCCACCATCGCGCCGCTTTGCTGTTCGTCCTTCAAGCGCAGCAGGCGCTCGGGCAGGCGCAGGTGCTGCAACGCCTTCGCGCGCGGTACTGTACGTACTTCAGCATGATTTTCTTTACGTACTGTACGGCCCTCCTTCGGATTCCGAAGTGAGCCGTCTGGCGCGGGGTTCGGCCTTGCTTCGGAATCCGAAGACGGGCCGTCGAGATTCCGAAGTAGGCCGTCCTGGCCTTCTTCGGATTCGTGATCCACAGGCTCTTGTGGATAACTCGCATCGACCCATTCGTTGCGGGCCATGCGTTGTGCCAGCACCTGCAGGCGCGTGGGCAGCGTGCGGCCATTGAGCATCGAGTCTTCGGCGATCTCGCGCAGGGTGTTCGCACCGACGATCTGCACCGCCTTCGCGGCATGGGTCAGCGCCTGGCTGACCAAGCCCAGGTAGTCGGGGTCGAGCTGCATCGCCTCGAAGGGTGTCAGCGGTTCGTCGTGCAGCACGTAGAGATTGCCCAGGATGCGCCCGGTCTTCGGGTCGCGGCGCCGTCGCACCAGGCTCAGCCAGCGCGTCAGCCGCAGCAACGTCAAGGCGCGCGCCACGGTCTCGTGCGAGGCCTGTGCCGCGCAGGGCATTGAGGCAAGGAAGGGCCGGAGCTGGTCGTAGGTCGGCAAAGCCGTCACGCCGTCGCTCTGGAGCTGCAGGCGGAACACCTGCCAAGCGTTGCGCTCCAGCGGCGTCAGGCGACGGTCGAGGAACAGCGCGCGCGGCACGCTCTCGTGCCGGTTGCCGCTGTACAGGAAAACGTCGCTGACCGGCGCGGCCTGCGCCGCAGGGGCAGTGCCGCGCGGGGCTGGCGATGCCGATAGTGTCGGGGGCACCAGTTCGCGCAGCGCGTCGTCGAACAGTTCCGACAACGCCACGGGGCCATCGCGCCGGGGTGCGCCGCAGGTCGCCATGGCCTACACCAGCCCCTGATCAATCCAGTTGCGTATCGCCGACCAGATCACCGACATCGGCAGGGTCAGGGTCTCGGCCAGGTCCATGGTCAGCGCCAGCATCGCCACCTCGTCGTCCAGCGCGACTCCGCGCTCCGTGACGCCGGCCTTCCAGTGCTTCCACAACGCCGTGTCCTGCGCCTCGTCCAGCACTGGATGCCGCCCCTTGCGTTTGGGCAGGCCGAGGATGTCGCGGCGCAGTGCCACCTCCTGGTGCGTCAGGCCGTAGAAGCGGCTGACCATCTCGGTGCTGGCGCCCAGGCGCAGCATGCGGTCAACCGTGGCGATCTCGCGTTCCACGTCGTGCACCTGGCTCAGCAATCGCTTGAGCACCTCGCGGTTGACCGACACCGAGCACCACGAGACCGTGGCATTGACCAGCATGCTCACGAGTTCGGGATGCTTCAGCGCATCGAGTTCCTCCTCGCCGAAGCCCATCTCCTTGCAGCGTCGCAGTTGCCCGTTGCGCAGGTCGTGCAGCGCCTGCGCGATCACGGCCTGGTTAAGCGGGTGCGGTGCGGACATGGCTGGTCTCCGCTCAGGCGCCAGGGGCATTGGCGCCCGCGCCGGCTTCCAGATCCAAAAGCCGACGCGCCAGGCGCAGCATGCGGAACAGTTTGACCAGCCCAGCGTCGCTCAGGCGCGGATAGGCACCGCCGCCATACAGCAAGGGCGCCAGGTCATCGGCCAGCCGGGCGTGATCGAGCCCGGCCACGGCATGGGCGGCGCTCAGCGCTTGCAACAGCGTCAGCACCGCCCTCGCGAACGGCGGCATCGCGCGCGCACCCGGCGGGGTCACGCAGACGAATCCAACGCCGCCGTCGCTGGGCTCGACCTTCTCGGCCACGCCGGCTTCCTCGGCAATCTCACGCGCGAACTGCGCGATGTGCACGCGCAGCCGATCCGGCACGTCCAGGCCGGGCTCGATGTACCAGACGTCTGAGATGGGGTAGAGCCCACCGGCCTGCACAGGGATCGCGCGCAGCGCGTCAGCCTCGAAGTCGGGCAGCTGGTCTCCCATCTGGTCGGCGACCATGCGCTGGATGGATTGCAAACGCTCGGTGGTCGGCGCTGGCGACACGATGTGGCCCTGCAGGCGTTCATCGCGCCGGTCGTCGCCACTCTGTTCGCTCTCGGCGCCAACCATTGATGCAGCAGCGCTTGCGCCCGTCGTAGCGGGCGAACCGAACTCCGACGACTGCATTGATGGGCTAACCAGTGACGATGGCGGCGACGGCCGCTGCGGCTCGGGCGCAGGTGCGGCCGACGCCGATAGTGCTGGCCTTGCCGCTGGTGGGGTTGGATCGCTGGTCAGCGCACGCTGCCGGCTCTCCGTGTCGTCGATCTCCAGGGTCAGCGTGTCGTAGTCCGCTTCCAGCAGCTCGGCCATCTGGCCTACCAGCTCGTCCTGCACCCGCTGCGGCGAGAAATTGTCGGGGTGCGCATCAAACTGCGCAAGCACGTCCTGGAACAGCGTGGCGAAGTCCACCGACAGGCTGCTGCCCAGCACACGCCGCTCCCAGGTTCGCTCGCAGGCCTTGCGCAGCACTGCGAGCCGTTCAACCTGGTGGCGGCCGAGCCCGCCGTACAACAGGTTCGGGATCGCCGGCAGCAGGTAGTGCACCGCATCCTGCATGCGGCTGATGTGCGACTGTGGCAGCGGGAAGCCATCGGCAGTGAGCCGGCGTGCCAGCTCGCTCTGCGACAGTGGCTGGCCGCTGTCCCGCCCCATTTCATGTTCATAGAACTCGCGCGCCTTCTCCACGCCCAAGGCCCGCTCGATGAAGCTCAAGCCCCCGCGCAACTCGTTCTCGGCCAGGTGGCCGGTCAGCATCACCACCTCGCCGCGCTGGGGCCAAGGGCGGAACAGGCAGGGGATGCGGAAGAATCGCTCGTCCTTCGTCTCGCTCCACAGCTCGCGCAGAATGGCCAGGCGCGTGTTGCCGCCGTTGCGGATGATGAAGTGCGGCTCGCCGGGCCGGCGCGTGATCGCGGGCGGCGCGTCCAGCCCGCGCTCGCGGATGGACGCCTTGATGTCCTCGTAGGCCGGGTTGCGCGTCACGCGCGGGTCGTGGTCATACGGTCGCAATTGGTCCAGCGTCACGACCATCGGCGTGTCGGCGATAGGGTCGGTCAAGGCAGTGGCCGAGGGGACGCTGCGCTCGAAGCCCGAAGTGAGCAGCTTGGCCGCCATGTCCTGCGGTGTCATGTCAGCCATGGCCACGCTCCCGCAACGTTGCTTCAGACGCCTGCGCCTGCGCCTGACGGTCAGCGCGGCGAAGCTCCGCCCGGACATTGCGCTCTGCACGGTGGTCGCTTGCCGTCGAACTGGTGTAGATCGACGCGCAGCCCTGCTTGGTAAACAACAAATGCCCGCCGCGGGTGCGCACCACCGTCCAGCCCTCGCCCAGGGCGAACTCGATCAGCGCTCGCAGCCGCTTGTGGCCGCGCGCCAGGTCATGCGCTCTGGCCATGGCCGGCCCCTCCCGCGTGCTCTCGGCCGGTGACGAGCGCGAAGCGTTCCTGCCAGGCCGGGAACAGCTCGCCGGCCAGCGCGCGCATGGTCTCCAGTGCTGTAGGTGCCAATCGGCCCGCGGGCTGTCGATACTCGACCCGATGCACCGGCAGGCCGCGCGTCGCCGCGCGGGGATAGGCCTCGATCGCCGGTACGTCGGTATCGAGCACGCGCACGCCGGGCTGGCCCTGAAACACTTGCCGCAACGCCTGCTGGATCAGCCGGGCATTCGAGGACACCGGATGCACGCGGTTGATGAGCAGATTCAGCGGCGGCGGCTCGATGCCGAGGTGACGGTACGGTGCTATGTCCTCGATGAGCTGCAGGGTGCCTCGGCGCAGTTCGCGGGCCGCGAGGATTTCTGGCGTCACGGGTGACAGTGCCAGGTCCGAAGCCAACACCGCCATCTCCAGCAACACACTGCGCGCGCCCTGGGTGTCAATCAGCAGTAGGTCGTAGCGCGGCGCGAGCGTCGGCAGCAGATGGCGCAGCCGCAATCTGCCATCGGGCGCATGCAGCAGCAGCGTGTTGAGTTCGCCGCGGTCGTCGTTTGAGAGCACAAGGTCCAGCCCGGCGATGGCAGTGCGCGACACCAGTTGCTCGGCGCGCTGCTCGTTGTAGGCAAGCATCTCGTAGATCCCGGCCGGCGCGCGCTCTGTCAGCGTGAAGTAGCTAGACAGCGTGGGCTGCACGTCCAGGTCCAGCAGCAGTACGCGCAGCCCGGCGTCGGCGGCGAAGCCGCCCAGGTTGGCCGCCGTCGTGGTCTTGCCCACGCCACCCTTGGTCGAAATGATGGATACGACCTGCATGGGCTTCTCCCGTTTAATTCGCATGTGCCGGACGAGGCGTCACGCGCGCTCGCTGAGGCGATCAGCAATCCATTGCTCGATCTCCACCGAGTCCCAACCCACAGCACGCACGCCCAGGCGCAGTGCCTTGGGGAACTTGCCTTCCTTCATGAGGCTGTAGATGTGGGCGCGCTTGAAGCCGGTCTTGGCCTCGACTTCGGCGCGGCGCATGATGCGGTGCTCTGCCGGCGGGACCGGCGCGATGGTCTGCGAAGACATTAGAGACACTCCTTGACGCTCATTGGCGTTGTTCGGAAAGTGCCTCGATTCAACCGATCTCGGCCGTGCCGGTCACTGCAATCGCAGAAAGCGAATCTGCCATTGCACCCTTGCATGGAGGTACGCCAAGCCTACGCAGACAGGTGACGCCTGGCGGCCGAGAGCTTGGACCACAAAGTCCGTTCGCTTATGCCAGGCTTCTCGCCGTAGTGCGCTACCAGGGCGTTGATCACCGCATCCAGTGTTTCAAACGACGAATACGGCACGCCACCCGGCGACCTTCCCAGCAACAACGTCAACAGCCCGCCCACGATGTTCAGATAGGTCGATTCGCTTCGTGAGCCCGGCGCTCCCGATTGCTTCTCACGCTCCAGCCGGGCTTGATGCTCTTGGCTGAGCAACTGGAACTGCGAGTAGAGCGCGTCCCACGCTTGTACCCGGTCAGCGAGTTGCAGCTTCAAGGCCTCGCGGTCCGTGATGAGAACCTGAACAGACTCCAAGCTCACACCGGGATGCAAGTGCCGCTCGAACGCGTCGAAAAGGAAGGCGGGACGTTCCTCAGGATAGAAGCGCATCATCCACGCCTTCAGATCGACGTGCCGAATCGTCAGATCAGGGGCGTCGAGCAAAGCCGGATCGTTGCTCGTGATGCCGTCCCTTCCATATGGAAGTCGAAGTGCACCAATGCGTCGTGAAGGCGTCCCGCACAGAGGCTCAATCGTGGCCATTGATCCAAAACCCGATGAGCGGTGCGCCATTGCCGGTTCCCAACTAACTCCAGGATGCGGGTTTCGATGCGAGCTACATTTGCCCAGCGGATCGCGGCGTCGATGGGGGTGTAGAACACCTTAGCGTGGCGCTCGATGGATGTTGTTTTTCGCATGCGGACTCCCTGTAGTTCAAGGCACTCAGGACATCTGTGTTCCTATGTTGGTGAGATGTAGCTTTCGAACCTTGCTGCTAGGCGCGGGCCGGTGACGGCCTGGTTGACGAGGCCGCAGGCGATCCAGTGCTCGGCTCGCAGGCACTTCGGTCATTGGTGCGCGAACGTCAACACCGAGTGTTTGAATGAAGCTATGCTTCAAAATGTTTCTTGCTTATCTGGCAATCAGGCTCGAATAGAGCTTTTTCCTCTGCTGGCACGCATCCCGAAAGACCTAATGAGTACGTCGCGCGTGAATCAGCGAGGGTTCTGCACGGCAAGACGGCTGACGTCTCGGGTTAGACCTGACGTTCAGGACATCACCCAGGGCAAACTGTGCAAAGGTGATAACGGCGCCAAACTGCATGGCAGAGCAACGGTCTGAGGCCAGACGTAAAAAGACTACTGCATCACAACGCATCGACAGTCAGCGGCCTCGTTTTGCAGGTTCCACCATCTCATGGCAGCCATTTCGGGCGGTGGTCATCGACCGACCACCCACAGCGTTCCTGCCGTCGACTTATCACGCAAGCGTCATGACGCGGCCAACGAATCCAGCCAATGCGCCCGAGAGTTCCCCGTCCCTGCGCAGAAGGTAGGTTTTCAACAGGCGCGACTCACCAGCCAAGGGACGCGCGACAACTTCCCGCTGTTTGCACTGCACCAGTTGTGATTCGGTCGATAGTCCCAGACCATAGCCAGCCGCTACCAGTGTGAGCATCAAGTCGTGAGTCGAAACACGTTCAGCTACTTTCGGCTCTGCGGCCTCTTCTCGCAGCAATTGATCGAACTGACGGCTGCAACCTTCGCAGGCATCCGGGTCGCACAGTACCAGCGGATAGCGCAGCACCTCCGACAGTGGCAGTTCCGGGTAGGCTAGAAGTGGGTGACGCGGCGGCACGGCTACGACGATCGGATCTGACCACGCCAACGTGGCGGTCAAGCCACCCCCAGGCTTTTCGACCTTACCAAAGCCTGCGTCGTATAGGCCATCGCGCAGGCCCTTGAGCTGCTGCGCCAGAGATACCTCGGACAGCCGGATATCGACCTCAGGCACGTCTTCCCGGCAGCGGGCCAACAGTGAACTCAAGCGTGGCTGATTGATGCCATCGGACAGTGCGACGCACAGAAGCCCGCTGAAGCCATCCGCTGCAGCACGCACGCGGGTTCGGACCTGTTCAACCGCCAACATAACCCGCCGGGCCTCCTCCAGAAGGACTTGGCCCGGTCCGCTCAGGCGGGTGCCATGGCTGTTCCGCTCAAACAGTCGCGTCCCGAGTTCGGCTTCCAATTGCCTGATGGTCCGAGAAAGCGGCGACTGCTCCACATGCAAGCGCTCCGCCGCGCGGCCGAAATGCAATTCTTCGGCCACGATCAAAAAGCTTTTCAGGTGACGCAGTTCAATAGCCAGAAGATGAATCCTTCAAGTAGTGCCTAGCTGATGTCGATCGTGACCGGTGGAACCACGTAGCAGCTCCACCCAGGCCTTGAAGCGGATGCTGCCGTCCCTCTCGGACCTCAGGGCCACATCAAAATGGATGCTCACCGGGCATAGTCAATGTGTCATCGCTCGCCGCTGCGCGAAGGCACCGGGTGGAGCGTCATGCGGCCGAGGTGCTCCACCTGGCCTGCGCCGTAGGCGCCGTCTTCCAGTTCGTGTCCCTTGGCATTCAGCATGGCTGCGCCGTACATCGCCGCCAGCAGCGCGATATGCAATACGGTGAACGCGACGAAACGCAGCGGGAACCCGCGCTGCTGGTCTGCAGATGCAAGGTAACGAGGTGGCGGAAGATCGCGCGCGCTTGGGCGCGTAGAGGTATTGGGAAGATTCAAGGACGACTCCTGGTCAGCCGCCCGCGATGCGGGCACCATGGGGTTGCAGCGCCGCGCATGCACTGCGCAGGCTGAGCGGTTCAGGCAGGACTCGTCAAAGGTGGTGCTCGTGGCTGCGACGGGCGCCAGGGAGGATCGGTTGGCGCGTCGGTTCGCACAAAGCAAGCGACGCCTGCCGTGGCAGAGCACCGGGCCGTGGGGTCGAAGGAAGCTGATGCCGGCAGCGCAATGCCACCATGCAGTCTGCAATACGGGTAATCGGTGGCCATGGACGCGTAGGGGACTTTCTCTGAAGAAGGTGCTTCTTCGCTGCCGCGGAGTTGGACGCGCTTTGCTCCCCAGTTGCAACACACCTCTACCCATGTGCCGCCGGTTAGGCCCAGAACCGAGCTGATTCGTGGCGCCAGGATGCTCCACAGCAACGCGAAAACGACCAGCCAAACCCATGGGTTTGGTTGGACACGATCACGCGCGAGAAGCAAGCGCTTGTGCATTGCTCTGGATAGCTATGGCTGTGGCTGCGGTGCAGGACTCACTTCAGTGACAAGACCCACGCGGCGAGCTTCTTGGCATCTGCTTCGTTGACCTGGGAGTTTGGCGGCATGGGAACTGGCCCCCATGCGCCGCTGCTGCCTTTCATGATCTTGGTGAGCAGCAAAGACGGGGCATCCTTATTGCCCGCGTACTTGCGTGCTACGTCCTTGAACGCTGGGCCGACGACCTTTTTGTCCACTCCATGACATGCCATGCAGGTCTTGGCGGTCGCAAGTCCCTGGTCTGCCGAAGCTGGGAAGGCGATCAGTGCCGCCAGGGCGACTGCTGCTGAAATGAAGGAGCGCTGGGAGTTTTTCATTGTGGTTTCCTGGTGGGTTGACGGGGGTCTGTGAAATAGCAAGTGAAAGAACTTACGCGGGTGCCGCTTCCCGCTGGGTGCCGCGTACCAGCAGCAGATCCAGTACGAACATGACCAGCAGCGACGCGCCCACCAACGGGAAGGCCACGCCACCGACCACGAGCAGGCCCAGCACGGTGCGCAGCACACGCCGGTCGGCAGGCAGGGGCGGCGCGCCGAGCGCACCCGCAGGCCGGCGCTTCCACCACATCACCACGGCGCTGACGCACAGCAGCATGACGGCCAGGCAAGCCATGACCAGCAGCGCTTGGTTGGGCACGCCGAACTCCTGGCCCATGTGCACGTTGATGCCCCATTCCAGCCAGCGGCCCAGCGGGCCGTAGTCGGCATAGCCCATGTCGAGCAACACGGCGCCGCTGTACTGATCGAGGTGCACCACGCGTTGGCGCGCCAGATCGTTGGGGTACACCGACGCGGTGTAGACGCCGGTCGGGCCGACTGGCAGGCTCAGGGTGTAGCCTGGTGCCAGGTTCAGGCCTCCGACGATGATCAGCATGGCGTCCAGGCCTTGCGCGCCTTGTGTGGCGCTGGCTGATGCCTGAGCGGCGTTGCCGTGCGCCTCTTGTCCCTCGTGCCCTGCATGTCCGTCAGCTGTCGAGGCCGGCAGCCGGGCCTGCGCCAGCGACCAGGTGGTGGGGCCAGAATCCTGCAAACGTTGCTGGGACATGGGCAGTTGCACGCGCACGCCAGCCGGGTAGCCGAAGTTTTGGCCGTTGGCCCATTGGTTCACCTGCTGGCCCCACAGCACCGACCATGGCATGCCGGTGATGGCGAGGAAGGCCAGCATGGCGCCGACGAAGATGCCGGTGACCGCATGCAGGTCGCGCCAGAACAGGCGCTGGCGGGGCTGCCCGCGCACGGACACCGCGCCGCCGCGCTGGCCGCGCGGCCACCACAGGTAGACGCCGGTCAGCACCAGCAGGATGGACCAGCCGGCCGCGATCTCGATGGCCCCGCGTGCGATCGGCCCGAAATACTTCAGGCTGTGCAGCTTGCGAATGGTCCACGCCACGCTGCCGCCTTCAGGCAGCGTACCCAGCACTTGAGCGTGGTACGGATCGACGAAGACCGTCAACCGTTCGCCAACGGCACTGGTGATGCCCACCTCGGCCGAGTTCGTGGGGAATGGCGCTGGCGTGAGCTTGCGCACCGTGCCGGGGTGCGCCGCCAGCGCCGCAGCCACCAGTTCGCTGTGCGGGCGCGCAGCCGCGCCGGTGGCCGACACCATCTTGAGGTCGCGGTGGAACCAACCGTCGATCTCAGCCTTGAACACGTATAGCCCGCCGGTGATGGCCAGCCAGGCCAGGAAGGGCAACACCAGCAAACCGGCATAGAAATGCCAGCGCCAGACCGCCCGGTACAGGTCGCCCGCGCCGGAGCGGGCGGGCAAACGGGATTGGGTCAAGGTCGACGCAGTCATCAGAAGCGCGCGTTCACGCTGGCATAGGCGCCACGGCCGTCGCCAGGCGAATAGCCCGAGGAGCCGCTGTCGTACCAGGCATACACGTACTTGCGGTTGGTGATGTTCTTCACCTGCAGGCTCACGTCCATGGTGGGAGAGACTTGGTAGGTCGCCCCCAGGTTCAGCAAGGCGTACTTGCCGGCCTTGGCCTGCACGTTGGTGCGTTCGAGGTAGTAGTCGCCCTGCGCGTTGGCCCAGGCCGACAGCTTGAGCAACTCCGTGGTCTGCCAGTCCACGCCGGCCGACACAAGGTAGCGCGGCACGTTCTCGATCCATTGGCCGCGCGTGGCGGGAGCGCTCGGATCCGGCTCGGTGATCTTGGCCTGCTGTAGCGAATAGGCCACCCAGGCCGCAGTACGCGACGTAGGCTTGGCGTTGAGCTGCAGATCGACGCCCTTGCGCAGCGTGCGTCCCACGTTGCCCAGGCCGCCGGGATCGGGCAGGCCGTTGACGCCGAGCACTCGGGCGACCTCGCCCGAGGCGCGTTGCTCCCAGTACGCAACACGTCCGTCCAGCCATGGCAGCGGGCTGAACTTGACGCCCGACTCCCAACCGTCGTTGATCGAGGGCGCGAGATTGCGCGTCTGTGTGCGGTAGCCGTCGATGCCGGTGCCGATCTGGAAGGTGCGGCCCCAGTTGAAGTACACGCTGGCCTGAGGCGACAGCGTGTAGGCCACGCTGATCTTGGGTTGCTTGATCAGCCCGTAATCGTGCACGTCATAGCGCGATCCGGTCAGGCGATCAACGAAATTGCCACCCACCTTGTCCACGCGCAGCGCGGGCACGATCTTGAGGGCGTCCACCGGCCGAATCACGGCCTGCACGTAGGCGCCCTGGGTGTCCAGGTCGAAGTCCCAGTCGCGGAACTGCGAGGTGCGCACGCGCTGCTGGGTGCGGTAGCGCTGGCCGATGTTGTCCTGCCATTGCGCATCGACACCGCCTTCCAGCGTGAAATCGTGCGCCCAACTTACCTTCGGACGCCAGGTCAGCGTGGTGATGGCGCCGTGCTGCTTCTCATCGTTGTAGCGCTCCTGCTGCACGCCTGCGGCCGAGAAGCGCACCCAGCGCTGGTTCTCGTACTGGTTGGTGTATAGCTTGGCGGACCACGACAGATCCTGCGTCAGGTTGGCATCCAGGTGCGTGCTGAGTTGCAAGGTCTCGCGTTCGCCGCGGTCGTCCTGCGCGTAGGCTGGGGAGCTACGCGGCGCGGCCAAGGCCTGTTCGCGCGTGAGGTAGCCGGACTCCAGCGCCTGGTTGCGGTAGTAGCGTGCGCTCAGTCCTGCTCGCCAGCGCGCGTCGTCGCTGGTGTAGAACCATTTTCCCGACAGCGCGAACTTCTTCGCATAGGCATGGTCGCGGTACCCATCGGAGTCGCGCCAGGCCAGGACGTAGTTCTGGCTCCAGTTGCCGCTCTCAATGCCCTTGGCGATCTGCGCCTCCTTGGTGCCAAAGCTGCCCAAGGTCAGGCTGGCCCGACCTTCGTTCCCACCGGTGCGCGTGAGCACGTTGGCGTTACCCGCGATGTTGTGCAGCCCGTAGCGCGGGTCGTTCGTGCCACGCACGATCTCGATGGCCTCGATGTCCAGCGGAAACACCGCATCCAGAAAGGGCATGCCGCCCGCGTTGTCGTTGCTGGGAATGCCGTCGATCAGCAGCTTGACGGCGTTGATGCGGCCCTCGCCGTTGAAACCGCGAAACGAAAAGCGCCCGGCGTCCGTGCCCTGCTTGAACTGGGTCACCTGCACGCCCGGAGCGCGCGTCAGCAGCTCCCAGCTGTAGTCCACGTGCTGGTCCTGCAGCAGGCTGGCGCCCAGAATGTCCACCGAGCTGAACACGCTCCGGGCCGACAGCGGCCCTGCCGCCTTGCCGCTGATAGTGACGGTGCCCAGGGTGAGTGTGGAGTCGCTGGACGGGTCAGCAGCGGTGATCGCCTGGGCTGGCGCGGTCTGGGACTGAGCCAGGGTGACCATCGCTAACAGCAACGCGGCAGCCAGCGGCAAACGCGCAGCGCGAAGCGTGGCCTTGTAGATCAATCTCATCGTGCGCCATCTCAGTGTTTGTGAGCGCCGTGCGCGTCGTGGACAGCGGGCTGGGCACTGTTGGCGTTGAGTGCCCGTACGGGCGCCTTCACTTCGATCGACTCGCGCTTGCCGTCCACGCCTTCGACCACCAGGGTGAGCGGCACGGTGTCTCCGGCCTTCACCTGTTGCTTCAGGTCCATCAACATCACGTGATAGCCGCCGGGCTTGAGTTCCACGGTCTTGCCGGCCGGCAACTCGACGGACGGGACCTGACGCATCTTCATCACGTTGTCCTGCATAGCCATCTCATGGACTTCGACGACAGCAGTGATGGGCGAGCTTGCCGAGAGCAGCTTGCTGTTTTTGGCGGCCTGGATCTGCATGAAGGCGCCCGTGGCCTTCTGCTGCGGCACCGTAGCGCGTACCCAGGCGTCTTTTACGGTGACTTGAGCCTGGGCGGTGGCTGCGAGCATCGAACCAACGACGATGGCGGAGCGGATGACTAGTTGCATGGTGTTCTCCTTGCGGGGGGTTGAGGATCAGGTGGGATTGAGGAGCTTGCGGATGTCGTCCGCGTACTGCTGCGCGGATTGCTCGTGGCGCAGGGCCAGGCGCAGCTTGCCTTGCGGGTCGTAGACGTAGCTGAGTGACGTGTGGTCCATGGTGTAGGACGCGCCGGTAGGCACCTTGTTGTAGAAGACTTTGAAGTCCTTGGCGGTCTCGGCCGTGCGCTTCATATCCCCATACAGGCCGATGAAGCTGGGATCAAATGCTGCGGTATAGGCTTTGAGCAACTCGGGCGTATCGCGTTCAGGGTCGACCGTGATGAACAACGTCTGGAAACGCTCGCCATCGGCACCCAGCAGCCTCTTGACCTCGGACGCCCGGGCCAGCGCCGTTGGGCAGACGTCGGGGCACTGGGTGAATCCGAAGAAAACCAGCACGGCCTTGCCCTTGAAATCTGCCAGCGTGCGCTCCTTGCCATCTGGATCGGAGAGCCGGATGTTGGTGGCATAGGTGGCGCCGGTCAGGTCGATTCCGTTGTAGGTCTCAGTTGCTTTGCGCCCGCATGCAGACAGCGCAATGGCGCCGAATGCAGTGGCGATCAGCAGGGTTCGCCGGGTGAGTGTTTGATTCATGCAAGAGCTCCTGTGGATCAAAGCGTGCGCCGGGGGTGAAGAGAGTTGGCTCATGGCGACGTTTCTAGGCTGTGTTGACAGGGATGGGATCAGCGAGGCGGCGCCCCACTGTTCGCACGCGAAGTCTTTTCGGCTTCCAGGCGCTTGATCAGGGGATCCACACCGGCGTCGTACATGGCCTTGACCATCCACTCGACCAGCCAGCCGGTCTTCTCGGGCGTACCGCCCTGTATGGGGGGCGCGGGGTCGTACTCCATGTCCAGCATCACGCCCTGCGTGTAGCGCTGGCCCCAGTTGTCGTTGAGCAGCGCCAGGGACATGTCCATACCGGCGGTGACGCCCGCCGAGGTCCAATACTTGCCGTCGCGCGTGTAGCGCTCGTTGGCGGGGATGGCCTTGTACTTCTTGAGGAACTCTTCCTCGCGGTACCAGTTGGTGGAAGCGCGCTTGCCCTCCAGCAGGCCGGTGGCGCCCAGAATCCAGACGCCGGTGCAGATGGCGCCGGTGTAGGTCGTTCCTTTGTCGATGGCCCGAATCCAGTCGAGCACCCGCTCGTCGTAGCTCGCTTCGATGGTGCCGGTGAAGCCGCCCGGAATGATCAGGATGTCGAGCTGCTGCACGGAATCGATCACCGTGTCGGGTATCACCTGCACACCCATGACGGTCTTGATCGGGCCGGGCTTGATGCCGATCAATCGTGTGGTGGCTCCCGCCTGGCCCAGGACATAGCGTGCCCCCATGAAGTCCAGGTCGTTGACGCCGTCGTAGACCAAGATGCCGATCTGCTTGATGGGATGCTTGGGCTTGCCCAGGATCGCATCCATGACCATGGAATGGTTCTCTGGCGTGATGTCCTTGGGCAACTGCGCCTTCAGCGTCGCGTCCTCGGACGACAGCCTTTCGAGGGCAGGAGGTGCGGGGCGCGGCGCAGGCTTTTCCACGCAGCCGCACAGCGCCAAGGCACCGGCTGCCATGGCGAGGGACCAAGCACGCTTCGGAATGAAGCCGCTGCGGGCGTTGGCAACGTATCGAGCCCACAGGCTCGCGAAATGCTGCATCAGTTGGTCGCGTTTCATCATTGGTTTCAACGTCCAGAAGAGGTCTTGGACCGCCTGGCTGCGGCCAGCGCTGCGCGGGCCTGAAGGTCGAAGTCCTTGAACATGTCTGCGGTCATGGAAACGACCGCAGGGGGAGCAGTGCGCGGCGTCCCCGCGTTGAACGGCGGCTCGGGCGCGTACTCGGCCAGCAACTGCATGGACTGCGCATAAGTCGAATCCCGCAACATGCCGACGATGGCCAGGCCCAGATCCAGGCCCGCGCTCACGCCTGCACCCGTGATGCGGTTGCGGTCGTGCACCACGCGCGCCTCCACAGGAATGGCCCCTGCGTCGGTCAACAGCGAATGCGTGGCCCAATGTGTAGTGGCCTTGTAGCCCTGCAAAAGACCTGCGGCCCCAAGGACGAGCGAGCCGGTGCACACGCTGGCTACCAATTTGGCGCGACGGCCCCGGTCGGCAAGGAAGGCCAGGATCTGCGCGTCCTGCATGGTTGCCAGCGTGCCGGCGCCACCGCCAGGAACGAAGAGGATGTCCAGGTCACGCGGGCACCTGGCCAACGTGATCGTGGGCAAGATCGCGAGCTGGGTATCGCTCACCACTGGTGCCATGGTCTTGGCGACGTGGTGCACCTTCGCTCCCATCAAACCCGCAAACATGTGCTGCGGCCCTACGAAGTCCAGGGCCGTCATGCCGGGATAGAGCAACATGCCGATCTGCTCCTTGCCGGTCCACGACACGGGCATGGCGCTCATGTCGTGCGCCGAGCTAGCCTGCGCCGATGGGTCCTGACCCGCATGGGCCAGCCACGGCGAGGTGGTCAGCGCCGCCGCCGCAGCGTGCAGGAAACTGCGTCGTTCAATGCTCATGGCCGCGACTCAGTAGTCCACGCGCAGCGTGAGCTTGGCCGTGCGCGGATTGCCCAGCTTGATCCAGTCCTGCACGAACTGGTGGCTGCCGGTGAAGTATTTCTTGTTGAAGACGTTGTCCAGGTTGAACTGCAGCGAGGCCTTGCTCGAACCCAGGCCGAAGCGGTAGGCCAACATGGCGTCCACGCGCGCGTAGCCAGGCATCTGGAAGGTGTTGCCGGAATCGCCCTGGCGCTGGCCCTGGGCGAATACGCCGCCCCCCACCGTCCACTGGCTGTCGAGCGCGTAGCGCGCCCACAGACTGGCGCTGTGCCGCGCCACGTTGGCGAGTTCCTTGCCCTTGTAGGTGGGATCCTCGGGGACTTCGGTATCGGTGTAGGCGTAGGAGCCGATCAGCGACAGCTGCTTGGTGATCTGGCCCGACACGTCCCATTCCAGGCCGCGCGACACGGCTTTGCCGACGGTGACGACGTTGGTGAAGGTGGGCGACAACGGATCCGGCACCGACGCGCCGCGGTTGCGCTTGGTGAGCTGGAACAGCGCGACGGTCGAGCTGAGCTTGCCGTCGAACAGCTCGATCTTGTGGCCCACCTCGATCTGCCGTGCGCGCTCGGCCTCCAGCGCGGCGCCGGTCACGGTGTCGCGGCCATTGTTGGCACTGACCGCATCCTGGTACTGGACGTAGACAGACTGGTTGGGCGCGAACTGCCATGCCGCACCCAGCCGGGGCGTGGTGAACGACTTGTCGTTGGGCACGGTGCCCGGTACGCCGAACACCGCGCTCGTGCGGTCGTGGCGCAACGCACCGGTGAGGAAGATGCCGTTGCCCAGCGCGATCTGGTCCTGCACGTAGAAGCTGGTCCAGCGGCTGTAGTCGTCGTAGTCCTGCGGCATGGACATCATCGGGTCCAGCCCCGGCGTGCTGCCCAGCGACGGGTTGTAGATGTCCACCGACGACAGCTGCTGCATGTAGGTCGTGCCGGTCTTCTTGGTACGGTAGGTGTCGAAGCCGGCGAGCACGGTGTGGGCAACGCCGCCCGCCTGGAACTTGCCCGTCAGGTCCACATTGAACTGATCGACCTGGTAGCGGCCATCGGGCCGCACGCCGAAGTAGTAGCGGCACAGCGGATTGCCGGTGCCCGGGCAGGTCTGGTCGGGCGTCATGCCCATGCCGTAGTCGCCGCGGTAGGTGTAGATGTCCATCTCGGACGTGTCGCTGCGCAGACTCAGCACCCGGCCCTTGACCTGCCAGGTGTCGTCGATCTGGTGCGAGGCATCGAGCTTGAGGCTCGTGGTCTTGGCGCTCGACAGGTAGGGCGAGTCGTTGTACTGGCGCGACCAGGGTAGGTCGGCCGGCCGGTTGCCGACGGCCGGAATGCCCATGTCCGTGCGGTAGCGGTTGTCGGAGTAGTCCAGCGTGGCCGTAACGTTGGTGCGCGCATCGGGCACCCAGGCCAGGCTGCCGGTGAAGTTGCCCAGCCGGTCTTTGACGTAGTCGCGGATCGAGTCAGACGTGTAATACGAAGCGGCTACGCGGCCGCGCAGCGTCTTGTCGGCATTGAGACTGCCCGAAGCCTCGATGGCCGTGCGCGACAGACCGCGCTGGCCGATGGTCTGCTCCAAGCTCAGCTCGGACACGCTGGAGATGGGTTTGGTGACCACGTTGACCAGGCCGCCTGGTTCGGAGCGGCCGTACAGCACGCTGGCCGGCCCCTTGACGACCTCAACCGACTGGACGTTGGCCATGTTGATGGGCACGCCCATGACCTTGGAGCCATCCAGGTAGTAGCTGGAGATGCCCGACATCGGCCCCATCGCCGTCATCGACGTACTGGGAAAGCCCCGCAGGATGAGCAGAGGCTGCATGGAGCCGTTGAACCCGAAGTCGTACTGCACACCGGAGACGTTGCGCACGGCATCGGTCAGCGTGAGAGCGTTCTGGTCCTCGATCACTGCGCGGGGGACGATCTGGACGCTCTGGGAGGTCTGCAGGGCGGGGGTGTCGGTGCGGGTGGCGGTGCTGGTTGTGTGGGCACGATAGTCGTCGGGCGTCCCGGTGACGGTCACCGTCGGCAGTTCTTGCACGCTCTTCCCAGACTGCCCTGCCGTCGAGCGCTCCTGCGCCTGTGCCAGCACCAATGGCGAATGCATCAGGCCTGTCGAGATCAGTGCGGCGGCCAGAGGAGCGAGGATTGGTTTGGTCATGAGGGTCCCTGGGTATTTGTTGTGGGACGAGCGATGGGTTTGCGGCGTGGGCCGGGCTACGCGTTTAAGGTCGCCAGTGGCTAACACGTAAGCCGTCGTTGGCTGTGACGTCAAGCACCCCATGCGCCGACGCGGCTCGGGGCCGATCCGGTGGCAAGAAACAACTGGGGCTACGTGTCAGCCGACGCAATGCTCCAAGCCACTTAGGCTTTAGTGCAGATGCGTCAGGGCAATCGCTGCGCGGGGCCAGTCGGCCGCATGGCAGCGAGGGTCGGCAGCACGGATACGGGCAGAACCGGCGGGCGCACCCAGCCAGACCGTGTCAGGGGCCGACGATCAGGAGAGAGACGGAGGGCCGCGCGGCGGCAGCGGCGCGCCGAGCAGCGCCGCGATGTGAGCCGACGCGAAGGGATGCCGCGCATTGACGTGGACCTGCGGCAGCACCAGTTGGTGTGGAAACAGAGGTGTCGGCAATGAGGCCGGTAGGCACAGGGAGCAATCCAGCGTATGGCTGGTTCCCTGCTGGCCTTCGCTGGTGCCATCGACGACCACAAGCTTCACGCTGCCGCTTGCGGAGCACACGAGTTCCATGGCCTTGGGATGAACCACGGGAGATGCCACGGCGACGCCCAACGTCAATACAAACCACGCCAGAACCAGGCGGGCAAGTATTGTGGAGGTTCGCAGAGCGTGCATGACTGTCATTATCGTTGAACAGTTTCCAAGTTCCCGGTAGCGCGCTTGACGGATGTCAATCTTGTGCGATTGACGATCTGACTTTCGTGGCTCATAGGGCGCGCTCCCAACCGCTGCGGCAAGCTTCTGCACACGCTTTCTGGCGAGGAATCGATGATGAGCGCAACGTCTTTCAGCGTGATGGGCAGCCTTCGCTGGCGTGCGCTTCGCACGTCATCCTCTGCTTGGAGGCTCAGCAGTCGGAGCAGGCGGTCTAAGCGCTCGGCAACCGAACCTTCACGCAGGCGCATCGCTTCAGCCGACCGTTGCTGCCCCTGTAGGAATGCGGCAGCCAGGATCAGCACTCGATGCGTTTCACTGTCCACCGATATTTGCGAGAGTTCGCAGGTCATCACTGCTGTTGCCGTTAACGCGTAGGGCTGCGCCAGTATGGTTTCAGCACCGAGCACGTCGCCAGGCAAGGCCAGGCGTACCAGCCCCGCTTGCGCGGGCTGCTTGGCTTCCAGTCGGATCAGGCCACCAACCACCTGCCACACGCCACCGGTTTCGCCAGTGCGGAACAGGGTCGCCCCCGGCACCAGCGCGCTTGTTGCAGAGGCGCGCGGTTCGTCTTGCAGGTTTTCATGCGGCGTCACGTCGCTCTCCGGGGGTGGGCGCGCGCGTGCGCTTGAGTGCCGCGTCGTCCATCAGCTCGTACCACATGGCATTGAGTACCGCAAAGGCGGCGGCGAGCGGCAGTCCAAGAGTCCAGGCGAAGTACCACATATCGAGGTTCCTTGTCTTCGGGGTGAGGGGAGATAGGTTCAGTAGGCGTGGTCGCCCTGCGTGATGTCGCGCGGGCGCACCTTTCCCCACATCACGCGGTACACCCAGGCGGTGTAGGCCAGGATGAGCGGAATGAACACGATGCTGCACACCAGCATGATGAACAGCGTCAGGTGGCTGGACGACGCATCCCACACCGTGAGTGCCGAGCGCAAGTGGGTCGACGAGGGTACGATGAAAGGGAACATCGATGCTCCTACGCTGAGCACGATGCCAGCGACGGACAGACCGCTGAAGACCATGGTGATGCCTTCCCAGCGGGCGCGCAGACCCACCAGTGCCAACAATGCGCCGGCAAAACCGAGCGTTGGCGCCAACACGGTCCACGGATGGTTCTGGTAGTTGGTGAACCAGGCACCTGCCACGCCCGATTGCACGGTCTTGAGCAGCGGATTGGAGGGGCCGTTGGGAACGTGGGGGCTGGTCAGCTGGTAGCCGCTGATCAGGCTCCACAGCAGTACACCGGCCAGGGCGTAGAGCGCGATGGTGGCAATGCCCGCGATGGTGGCGCATCGGCGCGCGCGTTGGGCGACCACACCCTCGATCTTGAGGGCCAGCCAGGCACCGCCGTGCATCACCATCATGGCGACGGACACCAGGCCACACAACACGGCGAATGGGTTGAGCAGGTCGAAGAAGCCGCCTTCGTAGATCATGCGCATGTCGTCGGTGAATCTGAACGGCACGCCCTGCAACACGTTGCCTATGGCAACGCCGAAGATCAGCGCCGGCACGACGCTGCCCACGAAGAGCGCCCAATCCCAGGCGCTGCGCCAGGCGGGGCTCTCCTGCTTGCTGCGGTACTTGAAGCCGACTGGCCGCAGGATCAGTGCGAACAGAGCAGCGAACATGGCGAGGTAGAAGCCCGAGAAGCTCATGGCGTAGATGTGCGGCCAGGCAGCGAAAATGGCGCCGCCGCCCAGCACCAGCCAGACTTGGTTGCCTTCCCACACGGGGCCGATGGTGTTGATGACGACCCGGCGTTCGATGTCGTCGCGGGCGACAAAGGGCAGCAAAGTGCCCACGCCAAGGTCGAAGCCGTCAGTGACGGCGAAGCCAACCAGCAGCACGCCGAGCAGCAGCCACCAGATGACGCGCAGCACGTCATAGTCCAGAAGGGTATGAAGGATCATGGATTTCTCCGCAGGGGGGTGTTTATTGGTCAGGCGGCAGTGGGCACTTTGCCGATCAGGGGAACGTCGGCGGGCGCCGTTGATAAGGGGTCTGGCTGCGGCCCCTTGCGGATCGCCTTGAGCATCAGCTTCATCTCCACGACGAGCAGCACCGTGTAGATGACAACGAAGCTCAACAAGGTGAACAGCACCGTGCCAGCGCCCAGTTCGGACACGGCCAGGGCGGTGGGCAGCACGCCCTCCACGGCCCAGGGTTGTCGGCCCAGTTCGGCCACGATCCAGCCGGCCTCGGCGGCGATCCAGGGCAATGGGATGGACCACAAGGCGACCTTGAGCAGCCAGGGGTGTGCGTCCAACCGGCGGCGCGCGGACAGCCAAAAGAAAGTGGCAGTGAGGACGATGAAGAACATGCCCAGGCCGACCATCACGCGGAACGACCAGTACAGCGGCGCCACCTGCGGCACCGTGTCCCACGCAGCCTTGGTGATCTGCTCCTCGGTGGCGGTGCGCGGATCGTCCACATAGGATTTGAGGAGCATGGCGTACCCCAGCCGATGCCCATGCTTTTCGAACATCAGGCGGAAGTGGGGCGCAACCGTGCCTTCGGAGCCCGCAGCCCGGATCTGCTGCAGCGCGTCGTAGGCCTGGATGCCGTCCCGGATGTGCCCGTGGGCTTGCTGAACCAGATCCTCGATCCCAGGAATCTCAGCTGTCAGTGAGCGTGTACCGATCAGGCCCATGACCCAGGGGATGTGCACCGCATAGTGCGTCTTGCGCGCCTCCTGGTCGGGGAAGCCGAAGACGGTGAAGGCTGCGGGCGCGGGCTCTGTCTTCCACATGGCCTCGATCGCGGCCATCTTCATCTTCTGGTGTTCGTTGGCGGCGTAGCCGCTTTCATCGCCCAGCACCACGACAGACAGCGAGGCCGCCAGGCCGAACGACGCGGCCACGGTCATCGAGCGCTTCGCCAGGTCGACATGCCGCCCCTTGAGCAGGAACCACGCCGAGACCCCCAGCACGAAGATGGCCGCAATGGTGTAGCCGGCGGAGACTGTGTGCACGAACTTGGCCTGAGCTACCGGGTTGAACAGCACCTCGTAGAAGCTCTCCACCTCCATGCGCATGGTCTGTGGGTTGAGCCTGGCACCCACGGGGTTCTGCATCCAGCCATTCGCAATCAGGATCCACAGTGCCGAGAAGTTAGTGCCCAGCGCGACGAGCCAGGTGACCACGCAATGCGCCACCTTGGACATGCGCTCCCAGCCGAAGAAGAACATGCCAACGAACGTAGCCTCCATGAAGAAGGCCATCAGGCCTTCGATCGCCAATGGCGCGCCGAAGATGTCACCCACGTAGTGGCTGAAGTAGCTCCAGTTCATGCCGAACTGGAACTCCATCACCAAGCCGGTGGAAACGCCCAGCGCGAAGTTGATACCGAACAACCCGCCCCAGAACTTGGTCATCTGCCGCCAGATGGGACGCCCGGTCATGACATAGACGGTCTCCATGATGGCCAGCAGGATGGACAGGCCGATGGTCAAAGGCACGAACAAGAAGTGGTAGAGCGCCGTCGCGGCGAACTGCAGTCGGGATAGCCCGACGATGTCGAGGTCCATGGTGGAGATCCTTTCTTGAGATGGAAGATGTTTGGGCGTCAGTGCTGGCGCAACGCTGTGAGCGCCGCGTCGAATCGGGGCGTGCCGCGCATGTGCTGAGCGACGATGTGTCCGCCGGACATCACCACAAGGCGGTCGGCCAGGGCCGCCTCACGGCGCAGGTGGGTGGCGATCAGTACGGTGCGGCCGCTGGCATGCCGGGCCAGGCGTAACAGCACGTCGGCTGCCGTGGGGCCGTCCAGCCCTTCGGTGGGCTCGTCCAGCAGCCAGAAGTCGGCCGGGTGCAGCAGCAGCCGGGCCAGCGCCAGGCGGCGCGACTGCCCGCCCGACAGGCCCAGCCCGCCTTCGCCCAGCGGCGAGTCCAGGCCTCGCGGAAGTTGGTGCAGGTCTGCGGCCAGGCCGCTGTCCTGCAGTACCGTCCACAACTGCTCGTCTGTGGCCTGCGGGTCGGCCAGACGGAGGTTGTCGCGCAGGCTGTCCTGAAACAACTCAGTGCGCTGCGTGAACCAGGTGCCAGCGCGTGCATGGACCTGCCCTGATCGAATCCGCAACTCGCCAGCGGCCACTGCCAGCAAGGTGGATTTGCCGGCTCCGCTGGAGCCGATGACTGCGACACGCTCACCAACCGCCACATGCAAGCTCATCCTGTGCAGCGTGATCCTGTCCTCGCCTTCGTGCCCTGCGCAAACACTGTCCAGCCGCAGGGCAACGCCTTCGGCAGGCGACGTGGGTTGTGAAGCAGGGTGGACTTGAGCGTGCAGCCGAGGCGCCAAGCGGCGTGCGGCCAGCCAACTGCGTCCGGCCTCCAGTGCGCCGCGCCGCAATGCAGCGAATGGCTCCAGCGCGGACAGCACCAGCAGCACGGCCAAGGTTGCCATGGGTATTCCAATAGCACCGCGCTCGGCGAGCGCTCCGACGGCAAACAGCACCGCAGCCACTGTCAGGTGTCCCCCCACCGCGTAGAGCCACCCAGCGCGGGTTTCCAATCGGTGCAGGGCATCGTCGATGCCTGCCAGCCTTTGATCTGTGCGGGCCAAGGTTTGGCATTGCGACTGCAGCCGACCAGCCATCGCCAGATCTGTCTGGCCAGCCACCAGATCGATGGTCTGCGCGCGCAGGCGCTCCAGACCGAGCGCCCTGCGCAGCGCCAGCGGCCGAGCGCGGCGCGTCACGGCGAGCGCGATGCCCCAGCCGCACAACATCAACCAGGCAAAGATTGCCGCGCCCAGGCGCCAGTCGAGCATGCCCAGTAGCCCGCCCACCAGCGACACAGCCATCAGTGCCGCACCGGCCGGCACGAGCACACGCAGGTAGATCGATTCGAGGGAGTCAATGTCGATGGTCAGCCGGAACAGCATGCGTGCCGGACGCCGCAGCAGTTGGTGTGCCGCACTTGCTTCAGCCCAGCCTCGGAACAGCCGCTCACGCAGGGCCGCGAGCACGCCCAGCGTGGCGTCGTGCGTGACAACGCGCTCTGCATAGCGGCCGGCGGTGCGTCCCAGTGCCAGGAGCCGGATGCTCGCGCTGGGTGTGAACACGTCGAAGGCCAGAGCCGCCGCAACCGACAAGCCGGCCAGTGCGGTTGCCGTGATGAACCAACCGGAAACTCCTAGCAGCGCCATGCCCGACGCCACCGTGAGCGCGGACAGCAACGCGCCCGACAGCATCCGCCGGCCGCCGGTCTGCACGAACAGCCGCAGTACGGCAACGAGGTCGCGGCGGTGCTTCATGCGGCGCTCCGGACCGGGTGCCCGTTGAAGGCGTCATCCACGCGAATGATGCGACCTAAACATCCGGCCAGCGCCAGATCGTGCGTCGCCACGATCAGCGTGCGGCCCCGCGCGAGGTGCAGCAAGGCGTCGATAACTTCGGCAGCCGTGTCGCGATCCAGATGCGCGGTGGGTTCGTCCACCAGCAGCAGGTCAGCCGTTGGGTCTGCCGCGGCGCGCGCGAGCGCCAGGCGCACCAACTCGCCACCGGACAGGCCCGCGCCGCCTTCACTCAGACGCCCGTCGGACAAGGCGTTGCGAACTCGTCCCAGCGCAGCGAAGTGGATGGCCGCAGTCACGGCCGCCTCCGAAACGCCCGGCCGATGCATCGAGATGTTTCCGCGCACGTTGCCGGCGAAGACATGAGGCTTCTGCCCGATCCAGGCCACGCGGCTGCGCAAGGCTGCGGCGGTCGCTGCGTTCAGGAGCACGCTCCCGATGCGCACCTCGCCATTCAGGGCAGGTACGAGGCCCGCGATGATCGACAGCAGGGTCGTCTTGCCGATGCCGCTGCTGCCAACCAGCGCCACGTGCTCGCCCGCGCCGACGTGCAGGCCCGTGCCGTCGAACACGGTAGCCTCGCTCGCGTAGCCAAAACGCAGTGCGCGAATGTCGACGGCGGGCGCGCAGCGCGCCCGCGCCGGTGGAGCGTCACTGGCCTGTTCGTCCAGTGCACCCGGCAGGGCCAATCCCACCTTGCGCAGCGAATCGAGTGCTTCATGCGCTGCTTCTCCTGCCGCCTTGTCGTGCCAGGCTGCGGACAAATCCCGCAGGGGCTCGAAGAAGGCCGGTGCCAGCAACAGGATGAACAGACCCTGTCCCAGGCTCAGTGTCTTCCCCCAACTTCCGCTCCCGATCTGACCGAGGAGGTGAAAGCCCACGTACACCGCGACGAGCGCGACCGCCAGGGCCGAGAACAGCTCCAACGATGCCGAGGAAAGGAAGGCGATGCGCAGCACGCGCATGGTGCGCATCCGCAGGGATTCGGCCGACGCCCGCAGGCGGTGTGCCGTGGCATCCACGGCTCCCAGCGCCCTCAGGGTGGACAAGCCGCGCAGACGATCCAGCAGAAATCCGTTCATGCCCCCCAGCGCCTGCAGCTGCTCTTCGCTGGCCGCCTTGGCGCGCCAACCGATGAGGGCCATGAACAGCGGGATCAACGGCGCCGCTGCGATCAGGATCAGTGCGCACACCCACGAAAGGCTGCCCACGACCACGGCGATCACCGGAGGGACGACGATCACCCGCCAGCGCGCGGGTTGGTAGCGCAACAGCCAGGGCAGCAGCGCTTCGGCCTGCTCAGTCAGCACGCTGGCTGCCTGGCCAGAAGATGGCCGCGTGGAATCCAGTGGCGACCGGCCCGCCAGTGCGGCAACTGCTTGCACCCGAAGGCCGCTCAGATAGCGCCTGGCCCCATGGAACAGCTGCCGCGTGCCCCAGGCTTCGGCCGTTGCGCGAGCGATGCCGAACAGAAGGTAGCCCACCGCGGGCCAGATCACGCCAGTCAGTCCGCCACCATCGGTCAGGCTTTGCACAGCCCACGCAAGGAGCGCGGCCTGCGCAATCCACGCCAGCGACGCGCCACCCAGGACCCAGGTGCCAGCGCGTGTTCCTGGCAAGTGCACGGATAGTCGTTGAACGCGCCGGTACTCGGCCTCGGAGCGCACGGCACCGTCGGCCGAAGGCGAACCTGCGGCCTCTACAGAAGGCATGGGGAATCTCCAGACTTGCTATCGCGGGGCAGCGGCAGGCATGCGCGATGGCCCGCCAAGGGAGTGCCGT
>NZ_BAAJYS010000014.1:0-38669 GCF_057543315.1 Acidovorax sp. KPB24-07 | reverse complement strand
TCGAAGTGCGACACATCCACCAGCCCGCCGAGCGTGCGGTCGCCGAAGTCGAGCGAGGCATCCACCAGCCGCTGCCCGAACGAGCCCGCCGCCACCGACGCGCCGGCACCGCCGCCTTCGCGCGGCTCCCGGGTGGTGACCTGCAGCACGCCGCCCGCCGCGTTGCCGTAGAGTTGGGCCAGCGGCCCGCGCAGCACCTCGACCTGCGAGGCCGACTGCAGTTGCGCCGTGGCCGCCTGGCCCTGGCCGTCCGGCATGGTGGCCGGAATGCCGTCCACCAGGATGCGCACCCCGCGCACGCCGAAGGTGGAGCGCGCACCGAAGCCGCGCACCGCGATCTGCAGGTCCTGCGCGTAGTTCTGCCGGTCCAGCGCCACCACGCCCGCCTGGGCCGCGAGCAACTCGGACAGGTTCACCAGCGGGCTGGGGGTGGAAAACGCATCGACCGCCACGCTGGTGTGGCTGGCCGCGGCATCGAAGCGGCGCTGCGCCTCGGCCTGTCCAGGCACCTGCACGGTCGGGAGCGTGGCCGTTGGCGGGTCCTGCGGAGGCAGGTTTTGGGCCCGTGCGAACCCGGCAGATGCCAGCGCGCAGCACCACAAAGCGGCCTGGGGCACCGCGCGCCGCGCGCGGCGCATCAACGGACCAGCAGGGATGGAACCGCGGCCTTGTCGCCCACCACGGTGCTGGCCGGTGCGGGCTGGATCAGGCCGCACAGCAGCCGGCCGCCGGAATTGCCGGCAGGGTTGGTGGTGTAGTCGTCTTCCTTTTCGTGCACGACCAGCGAGCGGCCCACCACCGAGGTCTTGCCCGGCGTGAGCGAGACGTTGGCGTTCACGAAACGCACGCTGCCCCGGCCGTCGTCGCCCACGGTGATGTTGGGCAGTTCGCCCGCGTGGGCTCGTGCGAGGGCTGGCCGGGATGGCCGTGCTTTTTGGCCATGCCGGGATCGAAGTGGCCGCCGGCACCGCCGAACGCGATGGTCTGGCCGGTGGTGGCGTCCGGTCCCGGCGAACAGGCGCCATTGGCATGGATGTGAAAGCCGTGCTTGCCCGGCGACAGGCCCTGCACCTGGATGGCCACCTCCACGCCCGCGGCGGTTTCGGTCAGGACGGCATTGCCGGCCGGCGCGCCTTCGGGCGTGACCAGGCGTGCGGTGGCGGTGGCGCGTTCCAGGCCCGGCACGGGGGTCTTGGCGACGGCGGAGCGGGAGTTGTCCGAGGCGCTGCCGGCGCAGCCCGCCAGGAACAGGGCGGCCGCCACGGCGGCGGTGCTGGCAGCGAGGGTGCCGCGGCGTTGGAATGAAGCGCGGGATGGGCTGGAAGGAAGAGGGGCCATGGAATTCTCCTGGTAAGGGTGCGTCGGGATCGACGAAAAGAATGGTGAAGGAAGCGGCAGGGACGGGTGTCGTGTGATGCGTTGCGCGGTCCTGGCGCCAAGGGTGGATCAGTGGCTGCAACCGTGGTCGCGCGGTGCCCTGGCGGCGCCGCGGGCGAAGGCCCGAGGATGACCGCATGCGGGCCCGCAAGGCGTAGGACAACGGCGGCGATGCGCCTGGCGCGGCGCGGCAACGTACGGTGCCTGGGCCATACTCGCCCCAAGCACATTTCCGGAAGGACAACGAATGGCATCGGATGGCGAAGACCGCCAGCGCCTGGTCTCGCGGGGCGGTGGCGACGTGGAAGACGCACACGTGCCCGGCGAGCGCCACACGCGCGCGCTGGCCCGTCGGGGCATGTGGGGCATCCTGGCCTTCTGGCTCGCATTGATGGGCGTCCTGTACGTGGCCATGGACCACTACCTCAAGCCGCGCGGCGCCAGCGTGACGGCGGAGGGTGCCCTGGTGATCCCCCGGCACCGCGACGGGCACTTTCGCGTGGCCGGCACGGTGAACGGCCAGCCCGTCATGTTCATGGTGGACACCGGCGCCAGCCTGGTGGGCGTGACCGATGCGCTCGCGCGCAAGGCCAGCCTCACGGGCGGGGAAGCGACGCAGTTCCGTACCGCCAACGGCACGCGCCAGGGCCGCGTGGTAGTGGCCGATTCGGTCACCGTGCGCTCGCTGGCGGTGTCCGGCCTGCGCGTGGGCACGGGGTACACGGGCGACGATGACGAGGACGCGCTGCTGGGCCAGAATTTCCTGCAGCACTTCGACGTGGAGATCGGGCGCGACCGCATGGTGCTGCGGCCACGCCGCTGAGGGCAGGCCCGGGGGCTGGGCGCTGCCCCGCTGCGGGTCAGCCCTTCTTTTGCACCGCCTGGATGATGCTGGAGAAATCCAGTGCCCCCTGGCCGGCCAGGCTGTGCGCCGCATACAGGCTGCGCGCCAGCCCGCCCAGCGGCGTGGCGGCCTTCACGGCCATGGCGTTCTCCTGCGCCAGGCCCAGGTCCTTGAGCATCAGGTCGGTGCCGAAGCCGCCCGCGTAGCCCTTGCTGGCGGGGGCAGTTTCCATGACGCCGGGGTAGGGGTTGTACTTTTCCAGGGCCCAGTTGCCGCCCGAGCTGCGGCGCATGATCTCGGACAGCACCTTCGGGTCCAGCCCGTTGGCCACGCCCAGGGCGATGGCCTCGCTGGTACCCGCCATCAGGATGCCCAGCAGCATGTTGTTGCAGATCTTGGCCGTCTGCCCCGCGCCCACGGCGCCGGCATGGAACAGGTTGGCGCCCATCTTTTCCAGGATGGGGCGGGCGCGCTCCAGGTCGGCGGCATCGCCCCCCACCATGAAGGTCAGCGTGCCGGCCACGGCGCCACCGGTGCCGCCCGAGACGGGCGCGTCGATGAACGCCAGGCCGCGCGCCTGGGCGGCCTCGGCCACCTTGCGCGAGGTGGCGGCGGCGATGGTGGAGCAGTCGATCACCAGCGTGCCGGCGGCCAGCAGCGGCAGCAGTCCGGGCTGCTGCCCGTTGCCCAGGTACAGCGATTCCACGTGCTGGCTGGCGGGCAGCATGCTGATGAGCACCTCGGCGCCCTGCACGGCGGCCGCCGCATCGGCCGCAATGGCCACGCCGCCTTCGGCCAGCTTGTCGCGCGCCGGCTGGGACAGGTCGAACGCGCGGACCTCATGCCCCGCCTTGTGCAGGTTCAGCGCCATGGGGCCGCCCATGTTGCCCAGGCCGATGAATGCGATCTTCATGGAAGTGTCTCCTTTGGTTTTGAATGAAACAGGCCTCTGGCGCAATAAGTACTAGGGCATGTTGCTATGAAATTGGTAGTGAATTCGGTCAGCGGATGGCGTCGGGCGCGTCGCCCTCCAGCATGCGGCGGGCGATGATGACCCGCATGATCTCGTTCGTGCCCTCCAGGATCTGGTGCACGCGCGCGTCGCGCATGAGGCGCTCCAGCGGGTACTCGCGGATGTAGCCGTAGCCGCCGTGCAGCTGCAGCGCCTCGTTGCACACGTTGAAGCCCGCATCGGTGGCGAAGCGCTTGGCCATGGCGCAATAGGTGCTGGCATCGCGCGCGCCCGCATCCAGCTTGGAGGCCGCCAGCCGCACCATCTGGCGCGCGGCCACCAGTTCGGTCGCCATGTCGGCCAGCTTGAACTGCAGCGCCTGGAAGCTCGCAATGGGCTTGCCGAACTGCTTGCGGTCTTGCATGTACTGCTGCGCCTGGGCCAGCGCGCCCTGCGCCGCGCCCACCGAGCAGGTGGCGATGTTGATGCGCCCGCCGTCCAGGCCCTTCATGGCGATCTTGAAGCCCTCGCCCTCGCGCCCGAGCAGGTGGTCGGCCGGAATGCGCACGTTGTCGAAGCTGATGGTGCGGGTGGGCTGGCTGTTCCAGCCCATCTTTTCTTCCTTCTTGCCGTACTGGATGCCCGGCGCATCGGCCGGCACCGCGAAGGCGCTGATGCCCGCCGCGCCCGATGCGGCGTCGCCGGTGCGTGCCATCAGCACCAGCACGTCGGTGCTGCCCGCGCCGCTGATGAACGCCTTGGCGCCGTTGATGACGTATTCGGCGCCTGCCAACTCCGCCCGGGTCTTGAGCGAGGCCGCGTCCGAGCCCGCGCCGGGCTCGGTCAGGCAGTACGAGGCGAGCTTCTCGCCGCTGGTCAGCAGGGGGCCCCAGCGGTCGCGCACGGCATCGGTCGCCCAGGTGCCGAGCATCCAGGTGGCCATGTTGTGGATGGTGATGAAGGCCGTGGTGGAGGGGTCCACCGCCGCCATTTCCTCGAACACCAGGGTGGCGTCGAGCCGGGGCAGGGCGAGGCCGCCCGCGTTCTCGGGGGCGTACAGGCCGCAAAAGCCCAGGGCGCCGGCCGCGGCGATCGCCTCGCGCGGGAAGATGCCCTCGGCGTCCCAGCGGGCTGCGTGCGGCGCCAGTTCGGCGCGCGCGAAGTCGCGGGCCGTCTCGGCGAAGGCGCGCTGTTCTTCGGTCAGTTCAAAGTCCATGGGTCGGGTCTCGCTGGCGGTCGTTCGTCGTTCTGCTTTGTCGGGGTGCTGGCGGGGCGGGGCGGTAGCGGATGCGTTACGGCTTGGCGGAGGGATGGTCCAGTGTCAGCCAGCGCATCAAGCCCTGGCGGCGCGCCTCGGTCTCGGCGGTCAGGCAGGCGTGGTACAGGCGCGGCCACTCGGGCAGGCCCTCGGTGGACTGGGTGCCCTGCTTGCACAGCATGGTGCGCTGGCGCTGCCAGGCCGTCTGCTCCTGCCGCAGCTGCGGCCGCTCGTGGGCCGACAGTGCGCGCATCACGTCGCTGTAGAGAATGGCAATGGCCGTGTCCGCCTGCTGGTAGGTTTGCACCGCGCAGGCATTGGTCTCGGCCACCGTGCCCTCGGGCCGGCAGGGTGCGCCCGCCTGGGCGTGGGCCCCCGCGCTGAACAGCAGGGCGCAGGCCGCGCCGCCGCCCCAGGCGAGCGCCGCCCACCGTTTCGTCGTGATCTTGAGAATGTGCATCCTTGGCGTTGTAGCACCGCGCGGCCCCGGCAGGCCGCTCCCGCGCCAGCGGGCTACTTCAGGCTGATAGTGGTGTTCACGCCGTGCGAGATGGTGCTGTCGTCGAACCAGCGCGCCGTGACCGTCTTGGTCTGCGTGTAGAACAGCACGACCTGCTTGCCATACGGCCCCAGGTCGCCCAGCTTGGAAGCGCGCGAGCCCGAGAACGAGAACAGCGGCACGGGCACGGGAATCGGCACGTTGATGCCCACCTGGCCCACGTCGATCTCTTCCTGGAACTTGCGGGCTGCCGCGCCCGACTGCGTGAAGATGGCCGTGCCGTTGCCGTTCGGGTTGTCGTTGATGAAGGCGATCGCTTCGTCGATGTCGGCCGCCGCGCCCAGGCACAGCACCGGGCCGAAGACCTCCTGGTCGTAGATGGACATGCCGGGCTTCACGCCGCTGAACACCGTGGGGCCGACGAAGTTGCCTTTTTCGTAGCCCGCCACCTGCGGCTTGCGGCCGTCCAGTTCCAGCGTGGCACCGTCGGCGATGCCGCGCTCGATCAGGTGTTCCACCCGGTCCTTCGCTGCGCACGAGACCAATGGGCCCACGTCGGTGCCCTTGTCGGTGCCGCCGCTCACCTTGAGCGTCTTGGCCTTGGCGACGAGGTCGGGAATCCACTGCTGGGCCTCGCCCACCAGCACCACCACCGACAGCGCCATGCAGCGCTGGCCCGCGGCGCCGAAGGCGGCGCCCGCCAGGGCGTTGAGCGTCTGCTCCTTGTTGGCGTCGGGCATGACGATGGCGTGGTTCTTCGCGCCCATCATGCATTGCACGCGCTTGCCGTTCAGGCTGGCGCGGTTGTACACGTGCGTGCCCACCTTGGTGCTGCCCACGAAGCTGATCGCCTTGATGTCCGGGTGGTCGCAGATGGCGTTCACCGCGTCCTCGCCGCCGTGCACCACGTTCAGCACGCCCGGGGGCACGCCGGCCTCCAGCGCCAGCTCGCACAGGCGCATGGTCACCATCGGGTCCTGCTCGGAGGGCTTGAGCACGAAGGTGTTGCCCGTGGCGATGGCCATGGGGAACATCCACAGGGGGATCATGGCGGGGAAGTTGAACGGGGTGATGCCCGCGCACACGCCCAGCGGCTGCATCAGCGTGTAGGTGTCCACGCCGCCGGCCACGTTGTTGGCCAACTCGCCCAGTTGCAGGTTGCCGATGGCGCTGGCGTGCTCCACCACCTCCAGGCCGCGGAACACGTCGCCCTCGGCATCGGGCAGCGTCTTGCCTTGCTCGGCCGTCAGGATCGCGGCCAGTTCGGCCATGTTCTCGCGGATCAGCTGCTGGTACTTGAGGAAGATACGCGCCCGGGCGCCGATGGCCGTTTTCTTCCAGGTCTTGAAGGCTTCCTTGCCCGAGGCGACGGCGGCGTTGATCTCCTCTGGCGTGGCAAAGGGCACGCGCGCCAGCACTTCCTGCGTGGCGGGGTTCACCACATTGCGCCACTGGGTGGTTTGGGACTCGATGAACTGGCCGCCGATCAGCAGCTTGACGGTGGGGGCCAGGGCGGCCTGTGGGGCCTGTTGAGCGGTGATGGATGCGTCCATGGTGTCTTGTCTCCTGTATCTGTCTGTCATGTGGGGCCGGGACAATGGCATTTGCCCGGCCGGGGCTGGCGGCCCGGCAGGGCGCCCGGGCCGCAACCGCGGGCAAATCCCGGTGGCCTGCGCATCCTAGCTGTGCGAAATTGCCAGCACAAGGCGCATGCATGCACCTTGGGTTTGCAAATTTGCACAGGCGGCGGCTGGCCGGCCAGCACGCGCCCCACGAAGAACACATGGATGAGAGGGCCTCACGCGAATGGAATGGGACAACCTGCGCTACTTTCTGGAGCTGGCGCGCTCCGGCACCCTGGCCGGCGCGGCACGCCGCACGGGCGTGGAGCACACCACAGTGGCCCGCCGCATCCAGTCGCTGGAAAAGCAGATGGGCGCACCGCTGTTTGCACGCGAGGCCGGCGGGCACCGCCTGACGGAGGCGGGCCGGCAACTGCTGCCCGCCGTCGAGGCCATGGAAACCGCCGTGCTCGGCCTGGAGCGCGCGGCCCCGGCCAATGCGGCGGCGGGCCTGTCCGGGGTGGTGCGCGTGGGCGCGACGGAAGGCTTCGGCACGCTCATCCTCGCGCCGCACCTGGCACGGCTCACGCAGAAGAACCCCGGCCTCACCATCGACCTGCTGGCCTTGCCGCGCATGCTGCACCTGTCCCGGCGCGAGGCGGACATCGTCATCTCGCTGGAGCGCCCCGCGCGGGGATCGGTCATCGTCGCCAAGCTGGCGGACTACACGTTGCACCTGTACGGCCAGCGCGAGTACCTGGCCCGTCGCCCGCTGGTCTCGACCCGGGACGATCTGCGCCACCATGCCTTCGTGAGCTATGTGGACGATTTGCTCTTCACCAAGGAACTGCAGTTTCTGGACGCACTGCACCGGCCAGCGCGGTTCGCGTTTCGCAGCACCAGCATCACGGCCCAATACGAAGCGGTGCGCGCTGGAGCGGGATTGGCCGTGCTCCCGGCCTTTCTGGCCGACCGCGATCCGGTGCTGGCCCGGGTGCTGCCCGAAGAAGCGCGGTTCACGCGGACCTTCTGGATGAGCATGCCGGCCGAGGCCAAGCACCAGGCGCGCATCCAGGCGGTCTGGACCTGGCTGAAGGAGGTGTCTTCCGACAAGACGCTCAAAATCATTCACTCGCCGGATGCGTCGGAATAATACGAACGTAACTGAATGTATGATCTCGCCGCCTCGGAGCCACGGGAGTGATTTGATTTTTCGCATGCCCGAGGACATGCCATGCGAATACCCCTGATGAGAAACCCATGAAGAAGATTGCTTTGATTGTTTTGATGTCCGCGCTGTTCACTGGATGCGCTTCCGTGAAGATGGAAAGTAGGGAAGCTTCGGCAAAGTCAAAGGAATTTTCGCAGCCCAGCGAAGGCCATTCAGGGCTTTATGTCTATCGAGACAGTTTTATAGGCAAAGCAGTCACGAGAAATGTTTGGCTGGATGGGAAATGTCTGGGGGAATCTGGTCCGGATGTCTTCTTTCACACGGAAGTTGCCGGTGGACAAGAGCACGTGATTGCCACGGATTCCGAGTTCTCGCCCAACGAGTTGAAGGTGATGTTCGAGAAAGGCAAAAACTACTTCGTCCGGCAATACATGCAGTTCGGTGCGTTCACTGGGAGGACCTACGTCGAGCTGATCCCCGAGGCTGAAGGCAAGGCCGCCGTGGCGAAGCTTGAAATGGCTACGGCAGGCACCTGCAGCAGATAACGCCGCCGGACCGATCGCAGCGCGTCGGCTGCACCCTGCGGGCTGCCGGCGCCCACGATCGGCGCGGCCGTTTATCGATCAGACGATCGTGCTGACTCGGCTGCCCTCCGTCGCGGTGATTGACCGGCGCGAGGGCCTGCTGGATTCGCCTCGAAAAATCGCTCCTTCGGATAATCGGTCCAACCTGTTTGAATAATCGCCGATTCAAAACCCCGGATTCGAGCCAGAAATAATCCGGGCCGATGAGCGACCTACCCTCCTGATACACCACGCCATGGCGGGCCCTCGTTGCGGATCCACTGCCCGGCTTGCCCTTGGGTCCCACAGCCACGAGGCTGACCCGATCCGCCAACTTTTGGAAGCAGCGCTGCACCCATTTGGGGCGTGACTGGTTTATCCTCCCGCCCTTCCATCGGTCAGGGAGGGAATACCCTGCGCCGGGCCAGTCCGGCGTACCGCGCCGTGCGTCTTGGGAGAGAAGGCCGGAAGCGCGACCCATCCAGACACGGCAGTGGCCGCCCTGAATGCCCTTCGCGCCGAGGAAACAACATCAATCAGGAGGTTTTTCCATGGCAAACCAGGTTTCGCCCGACATTCCGGGCCGGCACGACAGCGACCATCTGCAGCGCAGTTTGTCCAACCGGCACATCCAGCTCATTGCCATCGGCGGGGCCATCGGCACCGGCCTCTTCATGGGCTCTGGCAAGACGATCAGCCTCGCGGGGCCGTCGATCGTGTTCGTCTACATGATGATCGGCTTCATTCTGTTTTTCGTGATGCGGGCCATGGGCGAGTTGCTGCTGTCCAACCTGCAGTACAAGTCCTTCATCGATTTCGCGGCCGATCTGCTCGGCCCCTGGGCCGGGTTCTTCACCGGCTGGTCTTACTGGTTCTGCTGGATCATCACGGGCATCGCCGACGTGATCGCCATCTCGGCCTACTCGCAGTTCTGGTTCCCCCACCTGCCGCAGTGGGCGCCGGCGCTGGCCTGCGTGGGGCTGCTGCTGTCGCTCAATCTGCTCACGGTGAAGCTCTTCGGCGAGATCGAGTTCTGGTTCGCCATGATCAAGATCGTGGCCATCATGGCGCTGGTGGCGACCGGGTTCTACATGGTCTACGCCCATTTCGTCTCGCCCTCCGGTCGCACGGCGAGCCTGGCCAACCTGTGGAACGACGGCGGCATGTTCCCGCACGGTTGGATGGGGTTCTTCGCCGGCTTCCAGATCGCGGTGTTTGCCTTCGCAGGCATCGAGCTGGTCGGTACGACCGCCGCGGAGGCCAAGGACCCGGAGCGCACGCTGCCGCGCGCGATCAACTCCATTCCGCTGCGCATCATCGTGTTCTATGTGTTCTCGCTGGTGGCCATCATGGCGGTCACCCCGTGGCGCGAGGTGGTGCCCGGCAAGAGCCCGTTCGTCGAGCTGTTCGTGCTGGCCGGGCTGCCCGCGGCGGCCAGCGTGATCAATTTCGTGGTGCTGACCTCGGCGGCCTCGTCGGCCAACAGCGGGGTGTTTTCCACCAGCCGCATGCTGTTCGGCCTGGCCGAGAAAGGCGTGGCGCCCGGCCGCTTCGCGAAGCTGTCGCGCCGGGGTGTGCCTTCGAGCGGACTGCTGTTCTCCTGCTCCTGCCTGCTGGCCGGCGCTTTTCTCATGTGGGTGATTCCGGACCTGGTGGAGGCCTTCACGCTGGTGACCACCGTCTCGGCCATCCTCTACATGTTCGTCTGGTCGATGATCCTGCTGTCCTATATGGCCTACCGCCGCCAGCGGCCGAAGCTGCATGCCGCCTCGCTGTACAAGATGCCGGGCGGCGCCTGGATGTGCGGCGTGTGCCTGGCGTTCTTCGCCGGCATCGTGGTGCTGCTGTCGTTCGAGGCCGACACGCGGCAGGCCCTGCTGGCCACGCCCGCCTGGTTCGTGCTGCTGGCGCTGGCGTATCAGTTCGTCCGGCGCCGGCAGCCGGTACCGGGCCATGCCCCGACGGGGGCGCTGGGTGCCCGCGTGGTATCCGAGAGGGTCTGATTTCCCGATCGCTGGCCGCCATTGTGCGTGGCGCCGGAGGGCCATCAACGGGCCTGGCTCGGGTGAGCCATGACAGTTAATGGCCTGGAGATCGGGGCTTTTTCGCCGCATTGGAATTTTCGCCAGGGCCTACCCTGCATGGGCCGGGCGAAGGGCGTTTTCTTGTGTGGACTGCTTCGCCACCGACAGGAGTACTTTGGCGATGACACCCCTTATTTCCGGCCTTGCATCGGTCGCATCCCTGCTGTTCAACGCGTCGTCCTCCGGGGCGGCGAAACCCTCGGCTTCCGAGCGAGGCAGCGGCGCTTCGCCCGCCGAGCCCTCCACGCAGATCACCTTGAGCAAAGAAGCCGAGGCGCTGTCCGGCGTCGCGGGCCAGAGCGCGGCCGCATCCGCCCGGGGCCTGGCGGCGCGGTCTTCCCTCGCGTCGTCGCAGGGCGGGTCGGTCTCCACAGAGAATTTTGGAGAGCTGCTCACCCAGTTCGGCGCGACCCAGGCGCAGAAAGAGCAGCTGACGGCCGGGTTCGATGCCAACCACGACGGCAAGATCTCCCAGGAAGAATTCATGAAGGGCCTGGGAGACACATCTGGCGCCAAGACCGCCAACAGCGAACTGTCGCAGGCCATCCTGCAGTTGATGGATCAGGGGGGCAATGCCAATGGGGTGGTGGACGGCAAGGAGTTCGCCCGATTCTCGATGGCATTCATCGCGGCGGAGAAACGGCCTGCGTGATCGGTGGTGAGAGCCACGGGGGCCGTGGGCAAAGGGCCGCACTTGCGAACATTTGCCGGCTCAGGACTGAATCGCAGCACCTGCAATACTCAGCATCCTTGCTGGCTTCCGCATTAGGACTTCGCTCGTGGGTGATCTGATTGGTTTTTTTCTTTGGTCGGTCTTCGAACTCCTCTTCGTGTTCACAGGCCGGCTGGTGATCGGCTTTGCCAGTGGGGGCCGTTGGCGCGGAGAGCGAATGCAAGCCAAAGAAAGCCGCATTCATGGCCCGTCGGGCGCTCTGTCGTTCAAACGAGACGGGGAACGCGTCTTTACGACTGCCGGATTGGGAATCGTCGGTCTCTCTTTTTATGGGTTGTTGGCTTTGGCCCTGTTCTGGGGTGTTTCTTAAGCCGAACAGACGAAAAAAAAGCGGCCTTGGTAGGCCGCCTTTTTGAAAAATCGACACCGCGATAGCACGGCGTCGATCGGGCTTATATCCGGCCCATCAGCAGCAGGACCAGCAGGATCACCACCACCAATCCGATACCGCCGCTGGGACCGTACCCCCACGAGCGGCTGTGGCCCCAGGTAGGCAGGGCACCGATCAAGATCAAGATCAGCACGATGAGCAGGATGAGAGAAATAGACATGGTTTCCTTTGGAGTAGGTGAGTATCGGTAGACCAAGTGTCGAATGCTGAAACAATTGTTTCGGCAGGACTGGGGGCCCTGCACTCGTAGGAGGGGTCCGATGCAAAGTTGTGCTGCCGCCTTCGCTTCGAGGGTGATGCCTTCGCTACTTTTGGGGGAAGGGCGGCGGGCTTGCGCACACTTCGATCACCATCGATCCACGCCCAGGCTTGCCATGACTACTTCTGTGAATAACCTTTCCTCCAATAAGCTGGGAGGGCTTCCCGGCCTGAAGGATTCAGGTTCCGTCAAGGAGCCGACCCTTCAGAGGTCGGAATCGCGCAAAAGCCTGGGTGGCCCCGACGCTGCAGGCCAATAGCCAATCGAAAGGGGAGCTTGGAGGTAGCTTGGCACCGCGCTCCAACATCAATTTGCTGCGAAAGAACTCGCTGATTCAGAGCCAGAAGCGAGAACTGAGTGCCGAAGCGGTACGCGACAGCCTGATCAAATCGCGCGATGGTAAAAATTCCGATGACGGTAAAGCCTCCCTGCTGAATGACATTCACAGCAGCCCGCTTTTCCAGAAAATGCAGAAGACCAATAGCGGTAATGAAGACGCGATCATCACGATGACGCCTCCTTCCAAGGAGCAGGTACCTGCCGAAGCGACCGAGGTGCCTGTCAGCGGCCCGCCCACGCCACCCCCGCCACCACCGTTGCCGGTGAAGCCGAGCCACAGCAGCCCGGAAGAAATCAAGTTGGGTATGGACGCGCCCTCTCCTTCGGACACCGATTCCGACAGTGAGACTGAGCTGGACCTGGATGTCCACATCAGCACCGCGCCGAAAAAATCATGACACCCATGAAGAAATCGATGTGCACATGGAAGGGCCGCCTCCTTCGGACAGCGGCTCCGACGATGAGCGCGACATCGATGTCGATGTGCACATCAATGCTGGTCCAGGAAACCAAGGTTTTCATGAAGAAATCCAGGTTGACGAAAAGACGCAGCGGCTGATACGGATGCAAGAACAGCAGGAGGCCAACGCGAACGCGCTGACTGAGTTGAATGTCAGGATTCAGGAACAAGCGGCTATTCGCGACGTGATTGCCAAAATGGCTGAGGCTAATCGCAAGACCGTCGAAGCTGCGGCCAAAGCGATGGTCGACGCAGCACCCAAATAAGCCATCAAAAGTTCTCAGGCGCTGGCTGCCACCTCTGGCTCTGCCACGTTCAAGGTTGCCCACTCGCGTCGCAGCGAGCGAGTGGCGTCCACCATGTTGCGCAGCGCGGCTTCGGTTTCGGGCCAGCCGCGGGTTTTCAGGCCGCAGTCGGGGTTGACCCAGAGGTTTTCCACCGGAACGACCTGCGCGGCCTTCTCCAGCAGGCGCCGCATTTCCTGCACGCCGGGCACGCGGGGCGAGTGGATGTCGTACACGCCAGGACCGATCTCGTTGGGGTACTGAAACTCCCCGAACCCCCGCAGCAGCTCCATGTCGGAGCGGCTGGTCTCGATGGTGATCACGTCGGCATCCATGGCCGCGATCTCGGGCAGGATGTCGTTGAACTCGCTGTAGCACATGTGGGTGTGGATCTGCGTGGTCGAACGCACGCCCGATGCGCTGATGCGAAACGCCCGGGTCGCCCATTGCAGGTAGGTCTTCCAGTCCGCGCGGCGCAGCGGCAGGCCTTCGCGGATGGCGGGCTCGTCGATCTGGATGATGCCGATGCCGGCGCCTTCCAGGTCGGTCACCTCGTCGCGGATCGCCCAGGCGATCTGCTCGGCCGTGCGGCTGCGCGGCTGGTCGTCGCGCACGAAAGACCACTGCAGGATGGTGATGGGCCCGGTCAGCATGCCCTTCATGGGGCGCGGGGTGAGGCTTTGCGCGAAGGCGGTCCAGTCCACCGTCATTGGCCGAGACCGGGCGACGTCGCCGAAGAGGATGGGGGGCTTCACGCAGCGCGATCCGTAGCTTTGCACCCAGCCGTTGGCGGTGAAGGCGAATCCGTCAAGCTGTTCGCCAAAATATTCGACCATGTCGTTGCGCTCGGCCTCGCCATGCACCAGCACGTCCAGGCCCAGGGCCTCCTGCGTGCGCACGGCCCGTTCTATCTCGGCCTGCATGGCGGCGCGGTAGGTGTCCGGGGCCAGTTGGCCGCGCTTGACGGCGGCGCGGGCGGCGCGGATCTCGGCGGTCTGCGGGAACGAGCCGATGGTCGTGGTGGGCAGCAGCGGCAGTTGCAGCCGCTGGCGCTGCGCGGTCTGCCGGACAGGGAAGGGGGCGGTGCGCTGGTCGGCGCCGGCCGGGGCACTGTCCAGGCGCCGGCCCACATCGGGGCGGTGCACGCGCTGGCTGGAGCGGCGGCTGTCGATGGCGGCGCGCGCGCTGGCCAGGGCCGCCGCATCGGGCTGTCCGTTGAGGGCGCTCTGCAGGGTCTGCAGCTCACCGAGCTTTTCCAGGGCGAAGGCCAGCCAGGATTTCACCTCGGCATCGAGCCGGTCTTCCGACGCCAGGCCGAAAGGCACGTGCAGCAGGGAGCACGAAGGCGCGATCCACAGCGGCCCCCGGTGCTTGGCGGCGATGGCGGCCAGGCGCTCCAGCGCGGCGTCCAGATCGGCCCGCCAGATGTTGCGGCCGTCCACGATGCCGACCGACAGCAGCTTGTGGCTGGGCAGCCAGTCGGTCACGGCGACCAGGTCCTCCGGCGCCCGCACGGCGTCCACGTGCAGGCCGGCCACGGGCAGCTGGCACGCGAGCCGGGTGTTTTCCTGCAGGGGCGAGAAGTAGGTGGCCAGCAGCACCTGGGCGCCGGCGCGGTTGAGCTGCCAGTACGCCGGCTCGAACGCGTGTCGCCAGGCATCGGGCAGGTCCAGGCCCAGGATGGGCTCGTCGATCTGCACCCAGGCCACGCCCTGGCGCTTGAGCCGCGCGAGGATCTGTTCGTACACGTCCAGCAGCGGCTGCAGCAGCGAAAAGCGGTCGAAGCCCTCGGCCTTTTCCTTGCCCAGGTACAGAAAGCTCAGGGGCCCGAGCAGCACCGCCTTGACAGGGTGGCCCAGGGCCTGCGCCTCGGCCACCTCGTCGAACAGGCGCTCGCTGGCCAACCGGAAGGTGGTGGACGGCGTGAATTCCGGCACGAGGTAGTGGTAGTTGGTGTCGAACCACTTTGTCATCTCCAGCGCGAACTGGCTGGCGTGTGGCGTGGCGGGCGCGTGGCCGCAGGCGCCCTGGCCCGACTCGCCCTGGCAGGCGGCCGCGGTGGCGGTGGACTCGCCACGGGCCATCTTGAAGTAGCGGGCCAGTTCGGGCTGGCCGGGCACGAAGCCGTAGCGCGCGGGCTCGGCACCCAGCAGCTGGATGTGGTTGGCCACATGGTCGTAGTAGGCGAAGTCGCCCACGGTGACGAAGGCCAGGCCCGCGTCGCGCTGGGCCTGCCAATGGCGGGCGCGCAGATCGGCGCCCACGGCCTCCAGCGCCTCAGCGGTCAGGTCGCCGCGCCAGTGCTTTTCCAGCGCGACCTTGAGTTCCCGGTGTGCGCCCATGCGCGGAAAACCGAGGGTGTGGGTGGAGATGGGTGATTGGGCCATGGTCGAAATTCCTTTGAATGGGTGGTGCGCTGAGGCAGGCCGCCATGGTCCGGTGATTGCCTTTATTATTCAAACGAAAGTTTTGTGCCCTCATCTTGAGAATATCTAATGAACCAGTCGATCCTGGAAATCCGCCACCTGCGCACCCTGGCCGCCCTGCGCGACAGCGGCAGCTTGGTTCGCGCCGCGCAACTGCTCAATCTCACCCAGTCGGCCCTGTCGCACCAGATCAAGCTGCTGGAAGACCGCTACAACGCGCCCCTGTTCGAGCGCAAGTCCGTGCCGCCCCAGTTCAGCGCCACCGGCACGCGGCTGCTGGCGCTGGCCGATGCCTTGCTGCCCCAGGTGGAGGCGGCCGAGCGCGACGTGGCGCGGCTGTCGATGGCGTCCGCCGGTCAACTGCGCATCGCCGTGGAATGCCACACCTGCTTCGACTGGCTGATGCCCGCGATGGACGCTTTCCGCAGCCGCTGGCCCGAGGTGGAGATGGACATCGTGAGCGGCTTTCACGCCGATCCGGTGGGCTTGCTGCACCAGGACCGGGCCGACCTGGCAATCGTGTCGGAGGTGGACGGCGACGAGGCGGGCGTCGACCACCACCCGCTGTTCGGATTCGAGATCCGCGCGCTGCTGGCCAACGGGCACCCGTTGGCCGACAAGCCGTGGCTGGCCGCGCAGGACTTTGCCGACCAGACCCTCATCACCTACCCGGTGCCTGACGAGATGCTGGACATCGTGCGCCAGGTGCTGGAGCCCGCCGGCATCCGCCCGCCCCGGCGCACCACGGAACTCACCGTCGCCATGCTGCAGCTCGTGGCCAGCGGCCGCGGCGTGGCGGCCTTACCGCTCTGGGCGGTGCAAAGCTATCTGGACCGCGGCTATGTCACCGCCCGGCCCGTGGGCGAACAGGGCCTGATGGGCGAGCTGCACGCGGCCTGCCTGCCTCAGTTGTCGGGCCGGCACTACCTGCAGGACTTCGTGGGCGTGATCCGCGAGACGAGCTTCGTTGCGCTCAAGGCCGTCACGCTGCTGTAGTCGGCGGCGGTGCCGGTGCGTATTTGTCGCCGACCTGTTCGCGCAGGGGATGCGTGTCGTAGACGATCTGCATGGCCCGGATGCGTAGGCTGCCGGGGTCAAAGGTGAAGACATCGACGCAGGTGAAGGTCACCTCGCGGCCGTCGCTCAAAGTCCAGTCGTAGCGGAAGTAGGCCGCGATGCGCACGGCGCCGCCGTCCTGCGGTGCCACCGAGGCGAAGAGGTCCAGCACGGTGATCACGCTGCCATTCGAGGCCTGCGCGAGCCGGTGGAAGAACTCGCGGGCGCCCAGGGTGCCGAGAAAAGGCGAGTGCACGAGCCCGTCGTCTTCGAAGCAGGCGATCAGGCCCTTGGTATCGCTGGCGTGGAGGTGGCCCAGGTAGGCCTTGACGGTGTCGAGCGGGTGCGTGGTCATGCGGTGTCCTTGGTGGGTCGCTGGGGAGATCGCCGTAGCTTGGCGGCGCCGGCACTGTCCGGCAAGCCACAATCGGTGCCAATACATAAAGGGTGCTTATGTATCTGCGCCATCTGCAATACCTTCGGTCGGTCGTCGAGCATGGCTCTTTTGCCCGGGCCGCACAGGCCTGTGGCGTCTCCCAGCCTGCCATCAGCCAGGGAATGAAGGCGCTGCAGGCGCACTTTTCCGCCCCTTTGCTGGTCCGAGCGGGGCGCCGCTATGTGCCGACCGAGTTGGCGCGATCGGTGGCGGCGCAATCGTCGTCGCTGGGGCAGCGCATGGGAGCGCTGGGGTTCAAGCCAGTGCCTGCACCCGACCGGAACGTGCTGCGCGTCGGGCTGACGCCATCCGCCGCCCTGGTCTGGGGCCCCGTGCTGTATGCGCGCTGGTGCCTTCCTAATCCCCGGCGCAGCCTCGACATGGCGACGGCGGACGAGGGCGCGTTGCTCGCCGGGCTGCTGCAGGGGCGGTTCGATGCGGTCATCGCGCCCAAGCCGCGCCAATTTGCGCACCCGGACCTGTCCGAGCGCCTGCTTTACGAGCTCCAGCCGCAGGTCTATGCCCGCCGCGGCCATCCCCTGGCACGGGCCCGAACGTTGGCGCAGCTGCAGGGCGCTGCGTGGGCCTGCGTCGGGCCCAGCGTCAAAGGTCCCGTCGATGTGCTCACCGAGGCGCACCGCGTGCGCCGCATGCCTGTGCCCAAGATCGCGGTGCGCTGTCCCGATTTCGCCAGCATGCTCCATCTGGTGGGGCAATCCGAGCTGTTGGCCGTCGTGCCCCATCCGGCACTGCTCGGCGCCGCGACGCCGGTGGTCAGGGCGCTTCAACTCGCCGAGGCCTTGCCGCTGTATGGCATGTGGCTGTTCGAACTGCGTACCCGGCCATCGCGCATCGATCCGCAGTGGGTCGCAACCGATCTCTCCCTATCGCAGTCCCGCAGTTGAATGGGATATTGCAAGAAATCAGAGGGCGTGAAGTTTTCGTTGCAGCGGCCCATAATGGCTTTTCTCCCATTCATGCCCACTGTTGCCACCATGCATTCCTCGCAGACCCCTTCATCGTTCGTGCGTCCATTGATCGCATTCCTGTCCCTCGCTTTTGCCGGCACCCTGGTCCAGGCCGCACCGGTGCCCGACGTGCACGCCCTGGCGCAAAAGGAGCAGCAACCGTTGCTGGACACGCTGCGCGACCTGGTGCACATCGAATCGGGCAGCAAGGACATCGACGGCCTGAACCAGATCGCCGCGCGCATTGCCCAGCAACTGAAGGCCCAGGGTGGCACCGTGGAGATCCTGCAGCCCACCGACATCTATCGCCTGGACGACACGCCCGAGAAGGTGGGCCCGGCGGTGCATGCCGAGTTCAAGGGCTCCGGCACGAAGAAGATCCTCTTCATCGCGCACATGGACACGGTGTATCTCAAGGGCATGCTGAAGGACCAGCCCTTTCGCATCGATGGCGGCAAGGCCTACGGCCTGGGCATCGCGGACGACAAGCAGGGCGTGGCCACCATCCTGCACACCGTGGGCCTGCTGCAAAAACTCGGCTTCAAGGAGTACGGCACGCTCACCGTGCTGATCAACGGCGATGAGGAAATCAGCTCGCCCGGAGCGCGCAGCACCATCACCCGCGTCGCGGCCGACCAGGATGCGGTGTTTTCCTTCGAGGGCGGCGGCACGGACGGCAGCCTGCGCCTGGCCACCAGCGGTATCGGCGCGGCCTACCTGACGGTGCAGGGCCGGGCCTCGCACGCCGGCGCCGCGCCCGAAAAGGGCGTGAATGCGCTCTACGAGCTGTCGCACCAGCTGCTGCAGCTCAAGGACCTGTCCAGGCCCGAGCAGGGCCTCAAACTGAACTGGACGGTGGCCCAGGCCGGCACCAACCGCAACGTGATTCCCGCCGAGGCCACGGCCCAGGCGGACGCCCGCGCCCTGCGCGTGGCGGACTTCGACGGGTTGGAAAAAGAACTGCAGGCCAAGGTGCAGACCAAGTTGCTGCCCGAATCCAAGGTGTCGGTGAAGTTCGAAGTGCGCCGCCCGCCGCTGGAGGCCAACGACGCCTCGCGCCGCGTGGCCGGCCACGGCAAGGCCATCTACCAGGAACTGGGCCTGCCCCTGAACGTGGTGGACAAGGCCACCGGCGGCGGCACCGACGCGGCGTTCGCCGCGCTGAAGACCCGCGGTGCCGTGGTGGAGGGCATGGGCCTGTCGGGCTACGGGGCACATTCCAACAACGCCGAATACGTGCAGATCGACACCATCGTGCCCCGGCTGTACCTGGCCACGCGCATGGTGATGGATATTTCGCGAGGCGTGCTCAAGTAAGCCAGTGGTGTCGCGGGGCAAAGAAGGTTCCGCTCCGCAATTACCCATTTTTTGGCAGAAAACTATCCATATTGCATGGCTAAAAGGCAGCAATATTGATATATTTCTGTGCATATGCAGCCGCAATGCACGCTCCAGATCCACGCCCAAGGCCGGTGGCACGACGCCGCCAGCGTCCTGCTGCTGGGTGATCCCGCCCAGGGCTGGCGCACACCCAGCTACACCGGTTATGCGGTGGAATGGGCTGTGGAGCACGGGGGCCGGCGCGATGCCTGGGCGCTGGCCAGCGGCTTCGCCACCGGGCTGGAGCCGCTGGAGCTGCGCCAGTGGCCCGGCTTTCTGGCGGACCTGCTGCCACAGGGCCATGGCCGCGAAGAGCTGCTGCGCCAGCTGGGCCTGCCCGAGGCGTCGGAAGCCGTGGCCGACTGGCCGCTGCTGCTGGCCGGGGCCGGCAACCCCATCGGCCACCTGCGGGTGAAAGAGGCGGCCGACTGGCTGCAGGCGCGCACCGGGCCGCGCCGCGGCTTCACCGATGCCGAGGTGGCCGAGCGGTCGTCCGACTTCATGGACTACCTGGGCCGCCACGGGCTTTTCGTGGCCGGGTCGTCGGGCGTGCAGGGCGAATGGCCCAAGGTGCTGCTCACGCGCTCGGCCAGCGATGGCCTGCTGCACCTGGACCATTCGCTGCCCGATGGCGAGGCGGCAGCGCATTTCATCGTCAAGTTCGGCCGCGGCACGAACGAGCGACTCGCGGCCATCCTGCGGCACGAGGCGCCCTACATGGACATTGCCCGGCACCTGGGGCTGCGAGTCCACGCGCCGCTGGTGCTGCGCGACCGGGCGCTTTTCATTCCGCGCTTCGACCGCATCGCCGGCGACGCGGCGCGTGGCTCGGGACAGGGCGGCGGCGTGGTGCGGCTGGCGCAGGAAAGCATCGCCACGCTCACCGGCCGGGCGGGCTTCGGCGCCGTGCCCTCGCACGAGGAAGTGTGCCGCCAGCTGGCCCGCGTGTGCACCGATCCCGCTGCCGAAGTGGCGGAGTACCTGCGCCGCGACGTGGCCAACCTGGCCCTGGGCAACAAGGACAACCACGCGCGCAACACGGCCGTGCAGCGCGGTTTCGACGGGCGCATCGCCCTCACGCCGGTGTTCGACTTCGCGCCCATGTACCTGCACCCCGATGGCATCGCGCGGCGCATCCGCTGGGCGGTGGGGGACGACGGTGCGCCGGACTGGCGCCGGGTGCTGGACGCCGTCGCCGCCGAATGCGGACTGCCGCGCGCCCCGCTGGCCCAGGCCTTGCGGGACCTGGCCGGCCCCCTGGAAGCAGTGGCGCGCGACGGCGGTGGCTTCGGCCTGGAGCCGGAGGTGCACCGCTTTCTGCAGCCCGCCATCGCGGCCCAGGTGCAGGCGCTGCAGGCCCTGTGACATCAACACTTGAAAAGCGGGCCCCTTTCGCATGGACAAACGCTACACCCCCCTTCCACTGGCACAGCAACTGCTGCTGCGCCGCCAGGCCGTGCAGGACCTGCTGGACCACCCGCAATGGACCCTGCGCGAGTCCATCCGCCACCTGCGCAGCACCTTGCGGCTGACCTCGGCCGAACTGGCGCGCCTGGCGGGCATCTCGCACCGCGCGCTGCAGGACATCGAGCAGGGCCGCAGCCCGGGCACGGTGCAGACGATGAACCGCATCCTGGGCGTGCTCGGTCTGCGGCTGGGGGTGGTGCGGGCACCGGTGGAGCCCGTGGCGCCGGACGACGGCGGTGGCCCCGTTGCCTGACGGGCCACAACGCGCGGCACACAACGCGCGGCATTCTGTTTGCTATCAATTTAATAGCTGTATGCCTTAGTGTTGATTGTGCTGGTGGCCATTTTGGCTTGAACCCCTCCACGGGGTCACCCGGGCGACTGCCTGCGCCCGCGGCGCCTTCACAATGGCCCGATGACCTCACAGAAAGAACACATGCTGGCCGGCCGGCTCTACCACGCCGGCGATCCCGAACTCCAGGCCGACATGGCGGCCAACAAACGCTGGCTCGTGCGCTACAACGCGGCGATGGCCGCAGACCCCGCCGAGCGGCGCGCGCTGCTGGCCGAGCACCTGGGCTCGGTGGGCGAGGGGGCCGTGGTGCGCCCGCCGTTCCACTGCGACTACGGCTTCAACATCCACCTGGGCACGGGGGTGTTCCTCAACTTCAACTGCGTGATCCTGGATGTGGTCGAAGTGCGCATCGGCGACGGCACGCAGATCGGGCCGGGCGTGCAACTGCTCGCGGCGGACCACCCGCGGTCGCCGCAGGAACGGGCCCAGGGCCTGGAGTTCGGCCGCCCGGTGACCATCGGCCGCAACGTGTGGATCGGTGCCGGCGCCCTGGTGATGCCCGGCGTGACGGTAGGGGACGACGCGATCATCGGCGCGGGCAGCGTCGTCACGCGCGATGTACCTGCCGGCGCCACCGTGGTGGGCAATCCGGCCAGGGTGCTGCCGCCGCGCCAGGGCTGAAACACCGGCGCGGGGAGACGCCCGCCTCGCATGCCCCTTCGCTTGCCAGATCTTTTTCATGCAACTAATAATGTTGCATGAAACAAGACAGCAAGCTATCCGGCGTTCTCCATGTGCTGCTGCACATGGCCGAGAACGACACCCCGTCCACCTCCGAATCGCTGGCCCAGGCCATGCACACGCATCCCGTCGTCGTGCGGCGGGTGATGGCGGGCCTGCGCGAGGCGGGCTTCGTCGCCTCGGCCAAGGGCCATGGCGGCGGGTGGGTGCTGTCGTGCCCGCTGGAGGAGGTGAGCCTGGCCGACATCCACCGCGCCGTGGGCGAGCCGCCGTTTCTCGCAGTCGGCCACCGCACCGAGCGCCCGGAATGCCTGGTGGAGCAGGCGGTGAACGCCGCGCTCGACGGCACTTATCGAGAGGCCGAGGCGCTGCTGCTGGCGCGCCTGGAGCAGATCACCCTGGCCGATCTGTCGCGCGACTTCCACCGCCGCTTCGCCCAGAGCGGTCTGTCGATGAAGGAGGTGTCCCATGCGGTTTGATGCCTTGGTCATCGGCGGCAGCTTTGCCGGCCTGTCCGCCGCCATGCAGATCGCCCGCGCCCGGCGCAGCGTGTGCGTGGTGGATGCGGGCGCGCCGCGCAACCGCTTCGCGGCGGCGTCGCACGGGTTCTTCGGCCAGGACGGCGAGCGGCCGCAGGACATGATCGCGCTGGCGCGCCGCCAGCTCCTGGCCTATCCGTCCGTCACGTTCAAGGCGGGAACGGCCACGCAGGCCCGAGCCTTCGGCCCGGCAGGTGAGGGCGGTGACGGTGAATTCGCCGTGACGCTGGATTCGGGCGAGTCGCTGGCCGCCCGCAAGCTGCTGCTGGCCACCGGTGTGCGCGACGAACTGCCTGCCGTCGACGGCCTGCGCGAGCGCTGGGGCGCCACCGTGCTGCATTGCCCGTATTGCCACGGCTACGAGGTCGGTGGCCGACCGATGGGCACGCTGTACGCCGCGCCCGCCTCGGTGCACCACGCGTTGCTCGTGGCCGACTGGGGCCCGATGACGCTGTTCCTGAATGGCCATGATGCGCCCGATGCCGAATCGCTGGCGCAGCTGGCCGCCCGCGGCATCACCCTCGAGCCGGCGCGCATCGCGGGCCTGGAAGGGGACGCGCCCGCCTTGTCGGGCGTGCGCCTGGAAGATGGCCGCCGGGTGCCGATCGAGGCGCTGTTCGTGCCGCCGCGCACGCACATGGCCAGCCCGCTGGCCGAGCAACTGGGCTGCGCCTTCGACGAGGGGCCGGCCGGCCTGGTGATCCGCACCGATGCCACGCAGCAGACCACGGTGCCCGGTGTGTTTGCCGCGGGAGACGCGGCCATGCCGGGCCACAACGCGACGCTGGCATCCGCCAACGGGCTGATGGCGGGCGTGTGGCTGCACAAGGCGCTGGTGTTCGGGACGTGATGCCCGGGCGCCGGAGGACGGCCCGAAAGCGTGGGAGGGTAGACGGGAAGAAGGGAAGGGGGGCGGCGCTGCGGCAGCCGCCTCGCCATGGGCTGCTAGGCCCCGCTGCCGCAGCGCGGGGCCGCCGCGCCGCTCAGAGAATGATCTTGAGCAGCACGAAAACGACGACGCCGGCGCCCACGCACATGAGCACGCGCTTGCCCTGCGGCATGGGGTTCTTCTTGAGCGAAAAATAGGTGCCGACGCCTGCGCCGATCGAGATGCCGAGAATGGATGCAACGGACATGGGATTCCCTCTGAAGAGTGATGAATGGGTAGAAAGGGGAGGGAAGGTGCGGCCTGCGGCGTCAACCGCATTGCGCAAGGAAAGGCGGGAGTCTAAACAGCACGGCGCCGCCGACCCGTAACCTCCGGTAATGGGCCCGGGCATGGTTGCCAGATTGCTATATGAATGATAGCTGTCTGCCGGCGTAGAATCTGCGCCGAGGCCCTGCCGGATGACAAGCCTCGACGTGCCCGCGTTCAGTCCTCTTCCGACTCGCCCAGGAACCCGCCGCTCTGGTGGCCCCAGAGCCGGGCATACACACCGCCCTGTGCCAGCAGCTGCGCGTGCGTGCCTTCTTCGATGACCTGCCCGGCATCCAGCACGATGAGGCGGTCCATCGCGGCGATGGTGGACAGGCGGTGGGCGATGGCGATCACCGTCTTGCCCTGCATCAGCCCGTCCAGGCTCTGCTGGATGGCGGCCTCGACCTCGGAGTCCAGCGCGCTGGTGGCCTCGTCCAGCAGCAGGATGGGCGCATCCTTGAGCATCACCCGCGCGATGGCCACGCGCTGGCGCTGGCCGCCCGAGAGCTTCACGCCGCGCTCGCCCACGTGGGCGTCGTAGCCGCGACGGCCCTGCAGGTCGGTCAGCGTGTCGATGAAGTCCGCGGCCTGCGCCCGAAGGGCGGCCGCGTGCAGGTCCTGCTCGCTCGCGTCGGGCCGGCCGTAGAGGATGTTGTCGCGCATCGAGCGGTGCAGCAGGGAGGTGTCCTGCGTGACCATGCCGATCGCCTGGCGCAGGCTGTCCTGCGTCACGTGCGCGATGTCTTGCCCGTCGATCAGCACGCGGCCGGTCTGCACGTCGTGAAAGCGCAGCAGCAGGTTCACCAGCGTCGATTTGCCGGCGCCCGAACGGCCGATCAGGCCGATCTTCTCGCCCGGCCGGATGGTGAGGTTCAAGCGGTCGATGACCGGCTTGCCGCCCTGGTAGGCGAAGGTCACGTTGTCGAACCGCACCTCGCCGCGCGGCACGGCCAGGGGGCGCGCATCGGGCGCGTCCACCACCGTGCGTGGCCGGGTGAGGGTGTTGATGCCGTCCTGGATGGTGCCCACGCTCTCGAACAGCGTGGTCATCTCCCACATCACCCAGTGGGCATGGCCCGACACGCGCAGCGCCATCGCCGTGACGGCCGCCACCGCGCCCGCGCCCACCTGGCCCAGCGACCACAGCCACAGGGCCGTGCCGCAGGCGCCCATCATCATGGCCACCACCAGGATGTGGTTCACGATCTCGAAACGGCTCACCAGGCGCATCTGCGCGTAGCCCGTGTGCTTGAACGCATCCATGGCCGCGCGGGCGAATTCGGCCTCGCGCCGGGTGTGCGAGAACAGCTTGACGGTGGCGATGTTGGTGTAGGCGTCGGTGATGCGCCCGGTCATCACCGACCGCGCATCGGCCTGCGCCTTGCCCACCTGGCCCAGGCGCGGCACGAAGTACCAGCACGCCAGGCCGTAGCAGACGATCCACACCAGAAAGGGCACCAGCAGCCGCAGGTCGAAGCCGGCGGCCAGCAGCAGGATGGTGAACAGGTACACCCCCATGCCGATCACCACGTCGGTCGTGGTGAAGATCATGTCGCGCACGGCCAGGGCCGTCTGCATGATCTTGGTGGTGATGCGGCCCGCGAACTCGTCGGCATAGAAGGCCATGCTCTGGCCCAGCATCAGCCGGTGGAAGTTCCAGCGCAGGCGCAGCGGGAAATTGATGGCCAGCGTCTGGTGCTTGACGCTGGTCTGCACTGCCACCAGCACGATGCTGCCCAGCAGCATGCCGATCACCAGCGCCAGCGTGCCCCGGCGCTCGGCCCACAGCGCCGCGGGGCTGACCTGGGTGAGCCAGTCCACCACATGGCCCAGCACGGCGAACAGCAAGGCCTCGTACACCGCGATGGCGGCCGACAGGCCCGCCATCATCACCACGTAGCGGCGCAGCCGCGTGTGCCGGACCACACGAAAGCCATGAAATCCTTGGGGGGCAGGGTGGGTTCGTTGCCGGGGTAGGGGGGAAGTCGCTTTTCGAAAAACTCAAACACAGGCTCAACTCCTTGGGCCGCCATCGTAAGGGGCCGCCGTCGGCCGTGTGCCCGCGGGGTCTTGGCGCCGCCGTTTCGCCATCCCGATCCTTCGATCGTGTCCGACGTGTTGCGCTTCGGGCCGCTGCATAGAATCCCCCGCAGAGCGGCCGGGGCGAACGGCGGGCGCGCTGCCCGGGTCCTGGGCGCTCCTTCTTTTGCCCTCTTTCCTGCCGTCGATCAATCTTTTGGAACAAAGGCTTTCATGCTTGCACCGCAGCAGTGGATTTGGGGCGTGGTCGCCGTGGCGACCAGTGCGGTCATCCTTCGCCCCTGGCGCCTGCCCGAAGCGGTGTGGGCCGTGGCGGGCGCGCTGGCGCTGGTGGGTTTCGGGCTGCTGCCGGCCAGCCAGGCCTGGAAGGGCGTGCTGCGCGGCGAAGACGTATACCTGTTCCTGGCCGGAATGATGCTGCTGTCGGAGATGGCGCGCCGCGAAGGCGTGTTCGACTGGCTGGCGGCCCTGGCGGCCCGCCGTGCCGGCGGCTCGGGCAGCCGGCTTTTCACCTGGGTCTATCTGGTGGGCACGCTGGTCACCGTGTTCCTGTCCAACGACGCGACCGCGGTGGTGCTGACCCCCGCGGTGTTCGCCGTGGCCCGCGCGGTGGGTGCCTCGCCGTTGCCCTACCTCTTCATCTGCGCCTTCGTCGCCAATGCGGCGAGCTTCGTGCTGCCCATCTCCAACCCGGCCAATCTGGTGCTCTGGGGCGGGCACATGCCGCCGTTGCCCCAGTGGCTGGCGCTGTTCGCGCTGCCTTCGCTGGCGTCCATCGCCGCGACCTTCCTGGCGCTGCGGTTCGCGCTGCGCCACCGCATCAACGCCACCATCCGCACCGAAGTGCCTCCCAGCCCCTTGAGCCGCGGCGGCGCCCTGGCGGCCGCCGGGCTGGCCTTGTCGGTGGTGGTGCTGGTAGCCTGCGCGTGGTTGCGCGTGCCGCTCGGCTGGCCCACGCTGGGGGCGGCACTGGTGACCTTGGCGCTGCTGCGCATCGGGTGCGGCAGCGCTGTCTGGCCCACGGTGCGCTCGGTGTCCTGGAGCGTGCTGCCGCTGGTGGCGGGGCTGTTCGTGTTCGTGCAGGCCCTGGAGTACACCGGCGTGGTGGGGCTGCTGGCCGATGCCTTGCGCAAGGCGGCCACGGCCTGGCCGGGCGGCGCGGACGTGGGGGTGGGCGCCTTGCTGGGCATCGCCGCCAATCTCGTCAACAACCTGCCCGCCGGGCTGCTGGCGGGGGCGGCGCTGGATGCCGCGAACGCCTCGCCGTCGATGCGGGCCGCGGCCTTGATGGGCATCGACATCGGGCCCAACCTGTCGATCACCGGTTCGCTGGCCACACTGCTGTGGCTGGCCGCATTGCGGCGCGAAGGCCAATCGGTCAGTGGCTGGCAGTTCCTGCGGCTGGGCGCCTGGGTGATGCCCCTGGGGCTGGGTGCGGCGCTGCTCACCCTGTGGATCACGCACGTCGCGCTGCGCTGACCGGCTGTGTCAACGCGGCCGTCCGGCCGCTGCGCGAAGGCCTATCGGTACACCACCGTGATGCGCGGCACGGCCTTGACCCCGGGCTGGCGCGAGAGGAAATCCGACAGGAACGCGATCAGGCTCTTTTCGCACAGCGCCATCACGGCTGGGTCCGACGCCATGGCCGCGCCTTGCTTGGCAGCGCGCTGTGACGCCTCCTGCGTGAGGCGGATGACCGCGCCCTTGTTGTCGGTCAGCAGGCCGCCCGACAGCACGCGGTGGCGCAGCTGGCTGATGGCCGGGGTCGCCACCAGCGTCGGCTTGGCCAGGTGGATCTCGATGCCGGCCGGAGTGCTGCGCAGCTCGTAGCTCTGGGGCCGCAGGTCGTACCCGAACGAGTATTCGGCCGAGTACCAGATCGCCACCACGCCTGTGGAGGCCAGGCCCAGCACGGACTTTTCGACGATCTGGGTGGTGCCTTCCTCGCGCACCACGGTGGCCGCCATGAGCTTCATCTGCTCCGACAGCGATTGCTTGCCCACCGTGAGGTAGTCGGTATAGCGCGTGTAGCCCAGCAACTGCTCGGTCTTCTGGCTCACCTCCTGCTGCAGCTGCGCGAGCTGGGCGCGCGCGGCGCGCATGCGTCCCTGCGCCACCCACCAGGCCGTGGCGGCGATGGCGGCCAGCATGGCCAGCAGCAGGGTCAGGAGGGTGAGGCGGGCACGTGACATAAGCGAAGAAGCGTCGAAGGAGGCCGGGCAGGACAAGGCGCAGAGCATAGCCGGCCGCCGCGACAGGCCTGGCCGCGAGGGTGGGCCCACGCCGCGCATGGGTTTTCGGAGGACGCATCCGCAGGCATAATTGAGAACCAATCGCATTTTGAAACCGAGGCAAACGATGGCTGGCAGCACTGCAGCGTCCCGCCTGCATGTCGTCTCGCGCATCGCGGCCGGCATGCTGGGCGGCTACGCATTCACCTGGGGATTCATCGCGCTGTGCGTGGGCCTGGCATTCGCGGCGGGCATGCCGTTCCACGATGCCGAGGCCATGGGCTACATCGTGGGCTTCATCGTGTTTCTGGTGGCCTTCCTCTGGGCCTTTTCGGATTCCCGGCTCGGCCGTGTCTGGCTGGTGCTGGCGGGGGGCGGCGCGCTGATGGCCGGCACCGCGTCGCTGGTGCAGATGGCGCTGATCTGACCGGCCCCCTGTGCCGGCGGTTTTCGTGTCCGTCCCGTTGCCGTGTCGGTCCTGTCTGTGCTGTCTTTAGCGGAAAGGCATTCGTCCCGTGTTCCAGAACTTTCGGCTCACCATGGCCTGGCTGCACACCTGGTTCGGCCTGGTGCTGGGCTTCGTGCTCATGGTCGTTTTCTTCTTCGGCTCGCTGTCGGTGTTCGACCGCGAAATCGACCGCTGGGCCATTCCCGAAACCCGGTTCGCCCCGCAGCCCATGCCGTCGTTCGACCGCGTGCTGCAGCCGGCCTTCCAAACCATGACGCGGCCCGATGCCGCCAACCTCGAGGCGGCTCGCAGCCGGGTGAACGGCCCGCTGGCCGACACCTTCCCCATCGTGAACAGCTGGGGCGCCTACACCACCCACCGCGATCCGGTGCTCGGCATGTTCACCAGCTTCGCCCTGCCCAATGCCAAGGACGCGGACGACCAGGTGTGGGGCACGCGCACCATCGACCCACGCAACGGTAATCCGCTGCCGGACGACCACCTCAAGATCGGCAGCCGGTTCTTCTACCCGCTGCACTACAGCCTGCACCTGGAATGGAAAAGCCTGGGCTACTGGATCGTGGGCTTCGCCGCGCTGATGATGCTGGTGGCGCTGGTCAGCGGCGTGGTCATGCACCGCAAGATCTTCCGCGAGATCTTCACCTTCCGGCCGCGCAAGCACACCCAGCGCAGCGCCCTCGATCTGCACAACCTGACCGGCGTGGTGGCGCTGCCGTTCCATTTCATCTTCGCGCTTTCGGGCCTGGTGATCTTCGGCGGCATCTACTTTCCCGTCACCGAAACCCAGCTGCATCCGCTGCACGAACTGCATGAGCAGCACGAAGCGCTGGAGACCGGCCTGCCGGCCAAGCGCGCGGGCACGCCCGGCACGCTCGCCTCGGTGGACGCCATGGTGGCCGAGGCCCAGCGCCGCTGGGCCGCCAAGGGCATGGCGGGCGAGGTCGGCTATCTGAACGTGCAGCACGTGGGCGATGCCAATGCCTATGTGAGCGTGTTCCGCGCCGGCACCGACCGCGTCACGCTCACGGGCGAGGGCATCCACTTCAAGGGCGCCACCGGCGAGGTGCTGCGCGAAGACCCGCCGCCCACGGCGATCGCGGGCATCAACAACTTCCTCACCGGCCTGCACCTGCAGCATTTCCGGCACTGGCTGCTGCGCTGGCTGTACGTGCTGGGTGGCCTGTCGGGCTGCGTGTGCATTGCCACCGGGTTCATCTTCTTCGTGGAAAAGCGCAAGCGCCAGCACGCCAGGCAAGGTCTCTCCGGCGCGCGCTGGGTGGACGCCTTCGCGGTGACCACCGTGACCGGCATGCTCATCGCCACCTTCGCCATGCTGATCGGCAACCGGGTGCTGCCGACCGATCTGCCGGGCCGGGGCACCTGGGAGCAATCCGTGTTTTGGGGCGCCTGGGTGCTGGCTTTTCTGCATGGCGTGTGGCGCACGGCGCCGGTGGGGCAGGGCCGGATGGCGCCCGCGTGGGCCGAGCAGTGCTGGGCCGCGGCCGCGTTGGCGGTGGTTGCCGTGCTGCTGAACTGGACCACGACTGGCGACCATCTGCTGCGCACACTTGCTAACGGCTATTGGCCCGTGGCGGGCATGGACCTGGCCCTGCTGACTGCCGCCGCTTTGGCCCTGGTAGCGGCCCGCAGGCTTCGCCAGCGCGCGCGGAGCGCTGCCGCAACGGTGGGCCGCACCGCCCAGGGCATACCGGAGGCTTCTCGTGCTTGACGCATTGCTTTTGCTGGCCGCCGTAGCGGCAACGTCGCCGGGATGGGGTGGCTGGCACTGTCCATGGAAGTGCACTGGGACGAGGCACTCGGCAACGCCACCCCCCAGTCCCGCCGCACGGCAGTGGCGCTGCGCGTGGCAGGCGCCGCCGCGTTGGTTGGATCGTTGGCTTTGTGTCTGAGCGTGGACCACGGCTCGATGGCTTCGCTGGTGTGGGTGATGGCTCTGGCGGGGGCTGCCTTCGGCATCGCCCTGACACTGGCCTGGCGCCCGCGAACACTGGGAATTCTGGTCCCGTGGGTGCCGGCCGCCACGGGTACGGGCCGCTAAGTGAACGAGCGAACTGCGCTACAAAAAGAAAACCCGCCGAAGCGGGTCGAAAAGTAGCCCAGGAGGGAGGAGGAGATCGATTGATGCGGGCTACTGGAGTCCATGATTCCCATCCCAGCTTAGGTGAGGCTTAAATGCACCGATTCTTGATTCCGCACCGGGGCGGTTAACCGTATTCGATTAGGCAAGGCTCTGGCAAATCACGGCTTCGGTGGGGGCGGTTGAGTTCCTTGTTTTATTTTGGGCAACGCTCTCACTGTGACGCGAGAACGGCGGCGTGGTCGGGATTTTTTCGCAGATGTCCTCAATGCTTCGGTTGCGGTGAAGCGATGCATCAGGTCCATGCCGACCATGGCGTGATCAAAGGATCTGTGTGCCATGACCCCATTTTCTCTTTCTGGAACGCGCGGACGCACTTCGAGTTCGTCTTCACAAGAATCTACTCCGGCCTCATCAAGCGCTCGCGGAGGCAGCAGTTCGACCCGCATCCCGCCGGAACTGCAGAACCTGACGCAGCGCAGATCTCGGCAGGACTCGCCCGAAATTCCTCGGCCTATGACGGCCAGAGCGAGTGTTCCCGGATACTCCAGCAGCAGCGACGACGATGAGCCCATAGACACCCGCGCTTGGCTGGCCAACCTATCGCTGGAGCCACCGCCTCGAGCGGAGAAGAGCCCGGAGCAAAAAACACTGGTTCCGGCAAGCACAATTGGCGGCTTTTACGCAACGTGTTCCAACATCATCGGGTTGGTAGACCATTCCAAATCCAAGCTGCCCTCGCAAGGTCCTGCGCAGTGGTTCGCCGAACCCTACATCCGTGCAAAGGATGGGGTCGTACGCCGTTTTCCCGAAATTCGCGGCCAGTTCGGGCATTTTGCGGAACAGATCAAAAATGGTTTGATTTATGACGCTCCTGCGCAACTGACGACAAAGCGGTTTGCAGGACTGGAAGTCAGTGGTGACGGAAAAAAACCGGTATTTGTCGCGAACGGCGTTTCTGTTCCGGCCATTAAATTCGGGCATTTCAGTGTCTATCCCCTGCCAGGAAACCGATTCATGGTTCCACAGCCTGCCTTCAAAGACTGCTCCGCAGCCTGTGAGCTGATGCTGCTGCTGGACCATGGGAAGGTGGACCTGGAGGATCTGAATTCTTCCAAGGTCTATGCTTCAAACACCGCGCGGGACACCCGCGCCGTCATGCACTCGATTAAGTTGGCCACTGGCCTGGAGCCTTTCCAGGTGACGCACGAGTTAAGCTACAAGAGCAGCCTATTCAGCAAAGACAGAAGCAGAAAAGTAGCCTGGCGTGACTTGGCGGAAAAAATCGACCAATACGGCCCCTGCATTCTCGGCAAGGGGGGCACATGCTGATGCTGGACAACGTCCGCGAGAGCAAGGGCAAATTCTTTCTCAGCATTCGCGATCCATTCCATGGCACCAGCTTGGAGATTCAGGAATCAGCGGAGTTTTTCAACAGCGGCAGCAAGGCCCCGGACCATGGGCAGGTGGAAGCCATTTTCCTGCCGAGCGAAGTGGGCGGATCATCAACGCGCTGACGTTCCATCAGTGGGCAGGTGACGAGCAATGGCACTGGTGGTGCCTCGCTCTGTCTGCACTCACCGCAACAGAAACACCACCACCACGATCACAGCGCCCAGTGCGATATTGACGCCCACCCAGGTGCGGATGGAAGCCAGCGCCTTGCCGCCCGCGGCCCAGTCGCTCGCCGCCACCGCGCGCTGCAGGCGCTTGAACAGCGCGAACCGCACGTGGCCGAACAGGGCTATCATCACGATGCCCAGCGTGGCCATGATCGTCCAAGACAGCGGCATGGAAAACCGGCCGCCCGACTGCGCCGCGGCACGGGCGACATTGCCGATCATCCACAGCCCGCTGGACAGCACCAGCACGACCGCCACCAGCACCGCCCCCAGAAAACGCTGCAGCACGCCGTGCATCAGCGCCACGCGCTGGGCAGGTTCCAGCGCCTGGGCCGCCGGGCGCAGGAAGAAATGGGCGAAGGCCATGCCCCCCAGCCAAACGATGATCGCCAGGACATGGACCAATTGGAGCGCGTTGTACAGCATGGGAGACTTTCTGAGGGGTTCGGGAGCCGGGACGGTTGCCCGGGCAGGGCGCCAGGGCGGGAGGATAGGGCGCCAACGCGGGTGCAAGCACGGCAATGGCTATGGAAAACGACCAGGCCATTGTTACAAAAAAGAACATTGAGGCTATTGACGCCAAAACCGACGTCGATTGTGGCTATCCTCGTGGGTTATCGTGGACGGATTCCCCGCGCCGCGCCCGGGATTTCCTCCATCTGCCCATGACGCTTCCAAAAGCACTGCGATTGCAACGCTGGCCCTGGCTGCCAGGGGTGCTCTGCGCGCTGCTCGGCATGGCTGTCAGTTGGGCACTGTGGAAGCAGCAGAGCGATTCGGTGGCGCGCATCGCACGCGAGCGGTTCACCCAGGAGGCGCGGTCGTTCACCACGGCGCTGGAGGCCCGCATCGCCTCGCATACCGAACTGGTGGTCGGCCTGCGCAGTTTGTTCCTGGTCAACCCACGGCTGGGGCGCGCCGATTTCGAACATGCGGCGCGTGAGTTGCGCCTTGCCCAGCATTACCCCGGCGTGAAGAACGTGGCCTTCACCCGTTACGTGACGCGTGCCGACAAGGAGGCCTACGAGGCCCGGGTGCGGGCCGATGACCTGGCGCGAACGGGCGCGCCGTCCACGTTCGCCATCCGCCCGCCCGGCGACCGGCCCGAATACCAAGTGGCCGACTACATCTGGCCGATCGTGGGCAACGAGTACGTCGTGGGCCTGGATGTCGGCTCGCTGCCGGCCACCATGGCGTCCATCCGCTACAGCCGCGACACCGGGCAGGTCGTGGCCTCGGAACCGTTCGACCTGCTGCAGGAGCGCGACAACCGCGCCGGCTTCGTGATCCGGCTGCCCGTGTTCGACGACGGCGCGGGCGGCGTGCGCCGCTACATCGGCTCGGTGGCCGCCACCATCCGCTTCTACGACATGGTGAAGGCCCTGCAGTCCGAGGGCCAACTTCGGGGCGTGGGCATGTCGGTGCGGGACATCGGCTCCGTGAGCGATGGCTCCGCGTCTTCCGAGCGGACGCTGCTGGCGCTGGAAAGCGGCGTGCGTCCCGCCATGGAGCGCTATGAACGTGAGCTTCGCGTGCACGACCGGCGCTGGCGGCTGACCTTCCAGCCCCTGCAGCCCTTCCTGTCGCGCTCGGAGGCGCAGTTGCCGGCGATGATGGGCGGCGGCGGCCTGCTGGTGACGGCCCTGCTGTCCGCGCTCATCACGCTGCTGGTGCGCCGCCGCACGCAGGCCGTGAGCTTCGCCACCGCCGCAGGCTCGGCCCTGCGCGAGAGCGAAGAGCGCTTTCGCGCGCTGTTCAACCAGGCTGCCGTGGGCGTCGCGCAGGTCGAGGCCAGCAGCCGCCGCTTCGTGCGGGCCAACAGCAAGTTCTGCGACATCCTGGGCTACACCGAGGCCGAGTTGTCGACCAAGACGGTGGGCGAGATCACGCACCCCGACGACCTGGCCGCCGGCGAGTCGCTGATGGAGCAGATTGCCCAGGGGCAGATCGAGGAGTTCCGCTACGAAAAGCGCTACTTCCACAAGGAGGGGCGCGTCATCTGGGCCGATCTCACCGTGTCGCCCATGCGCATGCCCGGCAACCCGGCGCACCATTCCATCGCCGTGGTGCAGGACATCACCGAGCGCAAGCAGATGGAAGAGAGCCAGCGCGACAGCGAGCTGCGCCTGCGCGGCATCCTGTACCGCCTGCCGGTGGGCGTGTGTTTGGTGCGCAAGGACGGCGTGGTGAGCTTTCGCAACGAACGCTTCGTGCAGATCTGCGGCTACACCGCCGAAGACGCCCCCACGGTGGACGACTGGTGGCGCCTGGCGTTTCCGGATGCGGCGCAGCGCGAGCAGGCCATCGCCGACTGGCTGGCCGTGTGCGCCGAGGCGCCGGGCCAGGAGGCCATCGCGCCGCGCGAGCACGCCATCACCTGCAAGGGCGGGCAGTTGCGCACGGTGGACCTGGCCGGCGTGGCGCTGGGCGACGACCGCCTCATCACCGTGGTGGACATGAGCCAGCACAAGGCGGCGGAGGAGGAGATCCGCTACCTCGCTTATTACGACCCGCTCACCCAGTTGCCCAACCGCCGGCTGCTGCTCGACCGGCTGCAGCAGGCCCTGGCCGCCAGCACCCGCAGCCAGCGCTGCGGCGCGGTGCTGATGCTCGACCTGGACAACTTCAAGACCCTGAACGAGACCCAGGGCCATGAGCGCGGCGACATGCTGCTGCGCCAGGTGGCGCTGCGGCTGCGCGACTGCGTACGGGCCGAAGACACCGTGGCGCGCCATGGCGGCGACGAGTTCGTGGTGGTGCTGGAAGACCTGGGTGACAGCCCCGAAGACGCCGCCGCGCGCGCGGAAGAGATGGGCCAGAAGATCCTGGCGGCCCTGCGCCGGCCGTTCGTGCTGGAGGGCGAGGCCCACCACAGCACGCTCAGCATGGGCGTGACCATCTTCCAGGGTGTGCGCGAGACGGTGGACGAACTGCTGCAGCGCGCCGACCTGGCCATGTACCAGGCCAAGGCCGGCGGGCGCAACAGCCTGCAGTTCTACGACCCGCGGATGCAGGCGTTGGTGGCGGCCCGCGCGGCACTCGAATCGGACCTGCGCGAGGGCATCGCGCTCCAGCAGTTCGAGCTGTTCTACCAGCCACAGATGGACAACGGCCGCATCACCGGCGCCGAGGCGCTGCTGCGCTGGCGCCACCCGGTGCGCGGCTTCGTCTCCCCGGCCGATTTCATTCCCCTGACCGAAGAGACCGGACTCATCCTGCCGCTGGGCGAATGGGTGCTGCAGGCGGCGTGCGCTCAGCTGGCGCGGTGGGCGCAGCGGCCGGCGCTTTCGCATCTGGGCCTGTCGGTGAACGTGAGCGCGCGCCAGTTCCACCAGAGCGGCTTCGTGGGCCAGGTGCTGGCGGCGCTGGCGAGCACCGGGGCGGATGGCCGCCGGCTCAAGCTGGAGATGACCGAAAGCCTGCTGCTGCAGGACGTGGAGGACACCATCGACAAGATGGCCCAGCTGCGCGCCTACGGCGTGGGCTTCTCGCTCGACGATTTCGGCACGGGCTATTCCTCGCTCGCCTACCTCAAGCGCCTGCCGCTGGACGAGTTGAAGATCGACCAGAGCTTCGTGCGTGACGTGCTCACCGACCCCAACGACGCTGCCATCGCGCGCACCATCGTCGCCCTGGGCACCAGCCTGGGCCTGCGCGTGATCGCCGAGGGCGTGGAGACCGAGGCGCAGCGCGCCTTCCTGGCACGCAACCAGTGCTACGTGTGGCAGGGCTACCTGCTCAGCCCGCCGCTGCCGGCGGACGGCTTCGAACGCCTGGTGATCGATCACGCCGCGGGCCTGAGCCCGCTGATCGTGTGAGGGGCACCGGCCGGCGCCCGCCGTGCCGCAACGCCTGCGGGCCTGCCAGCCCCTCCCGGTCGTTCCGAGCCGTCCCATGTTCGAACTGAAAACCCTGGCGCTGTACGCCGTTACCGCGCTGGCGGAGATCGTGGGCTGCTACCTGCCGTGGCTGTGGCTGCGCCAGGGCGCGAGCCCCTGGCTGCTGGTGCCGGCCGCTGCCTGCCTGGCGCTGTTCGCCTGGCTGCTCACCCTGCATCCGGCCGCGGCCGGGCGAGTGTATGCGGCCTACGGCGGCGTCTACGTGGCGGTGGCCCTCGGCTGGCTCTGGGCGGTGGACGGCGTGCGCCCCACCGCGTGGGACCTGGCGGGCGTGGCCGTCACCCTGGCCGGCATGGCGATCATCGCCTTCGCCCCCCGTGCTGGCTGATGCTACTCTTTTGATAGCTATATGCCCTAGTACTGATTGCGCTGGAGGCCTTTTTTGCTTGAAGCAGCGGCGGCTGTAGGAGCGGGCCGTTTCCCTGGCAGTCGCGCCACCCCGGCACGGTATCATCCGGGGCTTGGCCACGCTGGCCCGCCCGGCGGCGCGGCCGCGCCGTTTTGAGCGCTTCAACGCCCCCAGCCCGCCCACAGACCCGTGCGTCTCAACTCCATCAAACTCGCCGGCTTCAAGTCGTTCGCAGAACCCACCAACTTCATGCTGCCGGGCCAACTGGTGGGCGTGGTGGGCCCGAACGGCTGCGGCAAGTCCAACATCATGGATGCGGTGCGCTGGGTGCTGGGGGAGTCCAAGGCCAGCGAGCTGCGCGGCGAGTCCATGCAGGACGTGATCTTCAGCGGCACCACCAGCCGCAAGCAGGCCAGCCGCGCCAGCGTGGAGCTGGTCTTCGACAACGCCGACCACCGCGCCGGCGGGCAGTGGAACCAGTACGGCGAGATCGCCGTCAAGCGCGTGCTCACGCGCGACGGCAACAGCAGCTACTTCATCAACAACCAGCCCGTGCGCCGGCGCGATGTGCAGGACGTGTTCCTGGGCACGGGCCTGGGGCCGCGGGCCTACGCCATCATCGGCCAGGGCACCATCAGCCGCATCATCGAGTCGCGCCCCGAAGAGCTGCGCCTGTTCCTGGAAGAGGCCGCGGGCGTCTCCAAGTACAAGGAGCGCCGCCGCGAGACCGAAAACCGCCTGTCGGACACGCGCGAGAACCTCACGCGGGTCGAAGACATCCTGCGCGAGCTGAACGCCAACCTGGAGCGCCTGGAAAAGCAGGCCGAGGTGGCCGCCCGCTACAACGCGCTGCAGGCCGACGTCACCCTCAAGCAGCACCAGCTGTGGTTCTTGAAGCGCGCCGATGCCGAGGCCGAGCAGGCCAAGGTGCGCGCCGACGGCCTGCAGGCCGTGAACGACCTCGAATCGCGCATGGCCGACCTGCGCTCGGTCGAATCCGACCTCGAAACCATCCGCCAGGCGCACTACGCCGCGGGCGACCACGTCAACCAGGCCCAGGGCAAGCTCTACGAGGCCACGGCCGAAGTGGGCCGCCTGGAGGCCGAGATCCGCTACGTGGTCGAAGGCCGCCAGCGCGTGGAACTGCGCCTCGCCCAGCTCGCCGAGCAGATCGCGCAGTGGTCGGCCCGCAAGGAAGAGGCCGAACACGAGATGGAGAACCTCGCCGGCGCCGGCGTGGACGCCGACGAGCGTGCCGAACTGCTCGCCGCCCAGGTTGAGGAACAGGCCCTGCAGCTGCCCGACCTCGAAGAGGCGCTGCGCCAGGGCCAGCAGCGTGCCAACGAGCAGCGCGGCGCCGTGGTGCAGGTGCAGCAGCAGATCGGTGTGCTGGCCGCCGAGCAGCGCAGCATCGACGAGCAAAGCCGCCAGCTTGATGCCCGCCACGAGCGCCTGCGCACCGACCGCAACGCGCTGGCGGCGCCCGACGAGGCGCGGCTGGTCAACCTGCGCGGCCAGCTCGATGCCGCTCAGGAGGGCGCCGAAATGGCCGAGGCCCGGCTGGCCGAGCTGCAGGAATCCGTGCCGCAGCTGGACGAGGACCGCCGCACCCGCCAGCAGGCCGTGAACGTGGAAAGCGCCCGCCAGGCCGACCTGTCGGCGCGCATGGAGGCGCTGAAGGCGCTGCAGGAGAAGGTCAAGACCGATGGCAAGCTGCAGCCCTGGCTGGCGCGCCACGGCCTCGACGGCCTGCAGGGCCTGTGGAGCCGCATCCACATCGAGCCCGGCTGGGAGAACGCGCTGGAGGCCGCGCTGCGCGAGCGCCTGGGCGCCCTCGAAGTCAGCCGGCTGGACAGCGTGCGCGGCTTTCTCGGCGCGGGCGGCAACGATGCGCCACCGGCCCGGCTGGCCTTCTACACCGCGCCGCCTGCCGGCATCCCCGAGCCCACCGGCGCCGCCACCCGCCTGTCCGACCTGCTGCGCCTGGGCGATGCCGGCCTGCGCGCCGTGCTCACCGACTGGCTGCAGGGCTGCTACACCGCGCAGACGCTCGACGAGGCCCTGAACCGCCGCCCCACGCTGCAGCCCGGCGAGGTGGTCTACGTGCCCACGGGCCATGCGGTCAGCGCGCACAGCGTGAGCTTTTATGCCCAGGACTCCGAGCAGTCCGGCCTGCTGGCCCGCGCGCAGGAGATCGAGCACCTCGAAAAGGAACTGCGCGCCCAGGCCCTCATCAGCGAGGAGTCGCGCACGGCCCTGGTGCGCGCCGAGTCGGCCTACGCGGACGCCTCGCAGCGCCTCGTGGCCGCGCGCCGCGAAGCCAGCGAGGCGCAAAGCCGCGCCCATGAACTGCAGGTGGAAACGCTGCGCCTGACCCAACTGGCCGACCAGGCCCGCGCGCGCAGCGAGCAGATCGGCGCCGACCTGGCAGAGGTCGAGGCGCAGCTGGCCGACCTGCAGGAGCGCCGCGTGACGGCCGAGGCGCGCTTCGAAGAGCTGGACATGCAGCTGGCCGACAGCCAGGAGCGCCACGCGCAACTGGACGAGCGCGTGATCGCCGCCGAGCGCAAGCTCGCCGAATGCCGCGAGCAGCAGCGCAGCCTGGAGCGCCAGGCGCAGGAGGCCACGTTCTCCCGCCGCAGCCTGGAGGCGCGCCGGGCCGAACTCGCCCGCACGCTG
>NZ_BAAJYS010000013.1:0-39814 GCF_057543315.1 Acidovorax sp. KPB24-07 | reverse complement strand
GTTCGTGGCCGATGGCCTCGGCCACGGCAGCGAGGCAGCCAGGGCGTCCGGCGCGGCGGCGGACCTGTTCCTGCAGGCCCCCTTCGGCGACCTGCGCGAGCAGATCGAAAGCATGCATGCCGAGCTGCAGTCCACGCGGGGCGCCGCCGTGTGCAGCCTGCGGCTGGATGCCACGGCCGCCACCGTGCGCAGTTCCGGCGTTGGCAACGTGGTGGCCCGCGTGGTCACGGGCCTGTCGGACCGCTCGGTCGTCACGCAGCACGGCACGGTGGGCCTGACCATGCGCCGGCCGCAGGAGACCACCACCGAGCTGCCTCCCTATGCGCTGCTGGTCGTACACAGCGACGGCATCGAAACCCGCTGGCATCCCGCCAGCATCCAGCGCCTGCTGGGCAGCGATCCCACCCTGGTGGCCGCCGTGCTGCTGCGCGATCACCACCGGGCGCGCGACGACGCGACCGTGGTGGTGGTGCAGTGCATCGAGTGACCCGAAGCACGAAAGACACCATGGACGGCACCTCCGACCTCATTTCCGACCGCACCTTCCAGGCATCCGACACGCCGGCACCGACGCCGCCCACCGCCGCTGCGCCCCAGGAATCCATCGAGGCGCTGCGCGCCGCCCTGGCCGAAAGCCAGCGGGAAGTCCAGGAGCTGAGCGCCGAGCTGGAGGAAACCAACCGCGGCGTGGTCGCGCTGTATTCCGAGCTGGACGCGCAGGCCGAGCAGCTGCAAAAAGCCACGGAGATGAAAAGCCGTTTCCTGGCCTACATGAGCCACGAGTTCCGCACGCCCATCAACTCCATTCGCAGCATCGCCCGGCTGCTGGCCGACCATGTGGACGGGCCCCTCAACACCGAGCAGGCCCGCCAGGTGGGATTCATCCAGAGCACCGCGAACGAGTTTGCCGACATGGTGGACGACCTGCTCGATCTCGCCAAGATCGAAGCCGGCCGCGTGGAAATCTCGCCTGCCTGGTTTGACATGCTGGATCTGTTCCAGGCCCTGCGCGGGATGTTCCGGCCGGTGCTGACCAACCCGGACGTCAACCTGTTCTTCGACGAGCCCCAGGGTATCGCGCCGCTTTACACGGACGACCGCAAGTTGTCGCAGATCCTGCGCAATTTCATCTCCAACGCGCTCAAATTCACGCCCCGGGGCGAGGTGCGCGTGTCGGCCCGCGTCGTGGATGGAGACCGGGTGCGATTTTCGGTGACCGACACCGGCATCGGCATCGCTCCCGAATTCCATTCCAGCGTGTTTGACGACTACACGCAGATCGGCTCGTCGCTGCAAAAGCGTCTGCGCGGCACCGGCCTGGGGCTGGCCGTGAGCCGCCAGCTGGCCGAACTGCTGGGCGGCACGGTCACGCTGGAGAGCGCGCTGGGCAGCGGCTCGGTGTTCTCGCTGACGCTGCCGCTGCGGCTGCCGGGCAACGAAGCCGCGGCCACGGGGGCTCCCGCAACCACCGAGGACGGCGCCCATGGGTAACGGCATGCAGGACGTCAGTGCCATCCACACGACCATCGACCGCGCCGCGCACACGGTGCTGGTGGTGGACGACAACCCGGTCACGCGCTACTCCACCGTCCGGGTAATCCGCGCCGCCGGCTTTCAGACCGTGGAGGCCGACAACGGCACCGAGGCCATCCGCCTGGCGGCCACCGGCGTGTCGGCCGTGGTGCTGGACGTGCACCTGCCCGACATCGACGGCTTCGAGGTCTGCCGCATCATCCGCCAGCAGGAAGCCACGGTCCTGCTGCCGGTCACGCACCTGTCCGCCGCCCACGTGCACAGCGAAGACCGGGTGACCGGTTTGAACGCGGGGGCCGACGCCTACCTCACGCACCCGGTGGAGCCGGCGCTGCTGGTGGGCACACTGCAGGCGCTGATCCGTGCGCGCATGGCCGAAGACGGCCTGCGCCGCAGCGACCGGCGCTTTCGCGCCATCTACAGCCAGGCGCTGGCGGGTATTGGCCTGATCCAGCCCGACGGCCGTTTCACCGATGTCAACCCCGCCATGATGCGGCTGCTGGACCGCTCGCGCGACGAACTGCTGGGCCACCCCATCAGCGACTTTGCGCCGCCCGGCTGGCTGGACTTCATCACCGAAAAAACCGTGGGGGGCGAGCGTGGCGACCCCTGGCAGGGAGAGTTTCCGCTGCAACGCCCGGACGGCGCCTGGGTGTACCTGGAGTGGAGCATCTCGGCCCACGTGGAGCCCGGCCTGCGCATGGCGATCGCAGCCGACATCTCCGAGCGCATGGAGCTCGACTCCCGCCGCCAGGATGTGCTGGAACGCGAGCAGGCGGCCCGCGCCACTGCCGAGCGGCTGAGCCGCACCAAGGACGATTTCATCGCGGTGCTGTCGCACGAACTGCGCACCCCGCTGAACGCCATCGCCGGATGGGTGCATATCCTCAAGCGCCGCGGCGGCACGCCCGAGCTGCTCAAGGGCCTGGACTCCATCCACCGCAACGTGAAGGCGCAGGCGCGCATCATCTCGGACATCCTCGACGTGTCGCGCATCAACAGCGGCAAGCTGCACCTGGAGCGGGAATGGATCGACCCCGTCGAATCGGTGCGCTCCTCCATTGACGCGCTGCAGGCCTCGATCGCCGAAAAGCGCCTGGACGTGGCGCTGGCCGTGCAGGACGCGAATGCCCCCGCCTGGCTGGACCCGACGCGCTTTCAGCAGATCTTCTGGAACCTGCTGACCAATGCCATCAAATTCTCCAACGACGGCGCGCGCATCGACGTGGCGCTGCGGCGCGAGAAGGGCCAGCTCACCCTGTCCGTGCGGGACTACGGGCGCGGCATCGCCAGCGAATTCATCGATCACCTGTTCGACCGGTTCACGCAGAGCGACTCGCCCGACAACCGACGCCACGGCGGCCTGGGCCTGGGGCTGTCCATCGTCAAGCAGCTGGCCGAACTGCACGGCGGCCGCGCCACGGCCGTGAGCGCCGGGCTCGACCAGGGCACCACCATGCAGGTGATGCTGCCGGTGGACCACAAAGGGGGCGACACGGCCCGCGCCGCGCCCCTTGGCGACGATGCCCCAGCCGAACCGCCGATGAACGACCGACCCCTGGCGGGCCTGGACATCCTCATCGTGGAAGACCACCCCGATGCACGCGAAATGCTCACCGTGGTGCTCACCGACGGCGGTGCGCGCCTGCGCGAAGCCGGCGACCATGACGCGGCCATGCAGGCACTGGCCGAGCGCTGGCCCGACGTGCTGGTCTGCGACATCGGCCTGCCCGGGCGCGACGGCTACGACCTGGTCCGCAGCCTGCGCTCCCTGCCCCTGCCCGAGGGCAAGGCCCAGCCGATCGCCATCGCGCTGACCGCCTTCTCCCGCGCGCAGGACGCACAACGGGCTCTGGAGGCAGGATTCGACGCGCACCTGGGCAAGCCCTTGCAGCCCCACGCCCTGATGGCCACCATCAACCGACTGGCCGATTCACGCTGATTTTTTGCATGAACCCCTCCCCTGCCACTGCCATCACCGCTGACAGCGACCGCTTCGCGCACATCTTCATCGGGGACAGCGAGATGGCACAGCTCATGCGCGCCCACGACTGGGAAGCCACCCCGCTCGGCTCGCCGGCATTCTGGCCCGAGCCGCTGAAGGTCGCGCTTCGCATCCTGCTCACCTCGCGCTTCGAGATGTGGCTTGGCTGGGGACCGGACATCGCTTTTTTCTACAACGATGCCTATCGCCCCACGCTGGGGGCCAAGCACCCGTACGCGCTCGCGCGCCCGACCGCCGAGGTCTGGGCCGAGATCTGGGATCAGGTGAAAGGCCGCATGCACGCCGTGTACGAACGGGCCGAGTCCACCTGGGACGACTCGCTGATGCTGCTGCTGGACCGCGCGGGCTACCTAGAGGAAACGTACCACACGTTTTCGTACAGCCCGCTGCACGGCGACGACGGGCAGGTCCACGGCCTGTTCTGCGCGGTGTCGGAAGACACGGGCCGCGTGCTCAACGAGCGGCGCCTGCGCCTGCTGCGCGAACTGGGCGCGGCGCTGTCGGCCGTCAACAGCCGCCGGGCCGTGCTCGACACCGCCTGCGAGCGGATGGGCCAGGCCCAGCGGGACTTGCCGTTTTCACTCGTCTATCTGTACGAACCCTCGGGCGTGGCCCGCCTGAGCTGCAATGCAGGCATCGACCAGGGCCATCGGCTGGCGCCCACTGTGCTGGCGATGAACTCCCGGGAACCCTGGCAGGTCCACCGACTGCAAGCCGGCGACGCGGCCTTCGCCGTGCCGCTGGACGCGGTGAACGACGTGCCCACCGGCGATTGGGACACGCCGGCGCGGGCGGCGTTCGTCGTGGCGCTGCCGGCACAAGGCGGCGCCCGGTCGGCGGGATTCATGGTGTGCGGGGCCAATCCGCACCGGCCCATGCACGACGGCGAGGCCATGGCGTTCGTTCAGTTGCTGGCCGGCCAGATCGCCTCGCGCCTGGCCAGTGCCGGGGTGCTGGAGGAAAGCACGGCGGAGCGCGACCGACTGCGCAGCCTGTTCCAGAAGGCGCCCGGTTTCATGTGCGTACTGCGCGGCCCGGAGCATGTTTTCGAGTTCGTCAACGACTCCTACGTGCAGCTGATCGGGCACCGCAGCGTGGAAGGCAAGACAGTGCGCGAAGGCCTGCCCGAGCTGGAAGGCCAGGGGCTGTACGAACTGCTGGACGAGGTCTACCGCACCGGGCAGCCGTACCTGGCCCAGGGCCTCAAGGTCCTCATCCAGCAAAAGCCCGGCATGCCGCTGGCCGAGCGCTACCTGGACTTCATCTACCAACCCACCACCGACGGCCAGGGCGAGGTCACCGGCGTTTTCGCCGAGGGCTACGACGTGACGGAAAAGGTGGTGGCCGAACAGGAGCTTCGCGCGCTGAACAGCCACCTGGAAGCGCGCGTGGTCGAGCGCACCCAGGAGGTCGAGAACGCGCTCGCGCGCCTCACCACCGAATCGCGCGAGCGCGAAGCCGCGCAGGAGGCGCTGCGCCAGTCGCAGAAGATGGAGGCCGTGGGCCAGCTCACGGGCGGGCTCGCGCACGACTTCAACAACCTGCTGGCCACGATCACAGGCAGCCTGGAACTGCTGCACCGCCGCGTGGGCCAGGGCCGCTACGACGACCTGGAGCGCTATGTGAGCGTGGGCCAGGGCGCCGCCAAGCGGGCGGCCTCGCTCACCCACCGCATGCTGGCCTTCTCGCGCCGGCAGACGCTGGACCCCAAGCCAACCGACGTGAACCGGCTCGTGAAGGGCATGGAAGAGCTGATCCGGCGCACCATCGGGCCCGAAAACGAGCTGGAGGTGGTGGGCGCCGTCGGCCTGTGGACCACGCACGTGGACCCCCACCAACTGGAAAGCGCCCTGCTCAACCTGTGCATCAACTCTCGCGACGCCATGCCCGGCGGCGGCCGGCTCACCATCGAGACTGCGAACAAGTGGATGGACGAGCGTGCCTCCCTGGACCGCGACCTGCCCCCGGGTCAGTACGTGTCGCTGTGCGTGACCGATACCGGCACCGGCATGTCGCCCGAAATCATCCACCGCGTGTTCGAGCCGTTCTTCACCACCAAGCCGATCGGCATGGGCACGGGGCTGGGGCTGTCGATGGTCTATGGATTCGCGCGGCAGTCGGGTGGCCAGGTGCGCGCCTACTCCGAGCCCGGCATGGGCACGACCATGTGCATCTACCTGCCGCGGCACGAGGCGCCGGCGCAGGACATCGACCTGCCCTCGGCGCCGTCGATCGCAGGAGGCCAGGGGTCGGGCACCGTGCTGGTAGTGGACGACGAGCCGAGCGTGCGGTCGCTGGTGGTGGAGGTGCTGCAGGAGATGGGCTACGACACCATCGAGGCACAGGACGGGGCATCGGGGCTGCTGGTACTTCAGTCCAGCACCCACCTCGACCTGCTGATCACCGACGTGGGCCTGCCCGGTGGAATGAACGGACGGCAGATGGCCGATAGCGGCCGGATCTACCGGCCGGACCTGAAAATCCTGTTCATCACCGGCTATGCCGAAAATGCGGCCGTGGGCAACGGCCACCTGGAGCGGGGCATGCAGGTGCTCACCAAGCCCTTTACGCTCGATGCGCTTGCACGCCGCGTGCAAGGGCTCATCGCCCCGCCCTGAGGTCCCTCGCTTTGAACCATCTCACTGCCGCCGGCAGGCACGGGTTTCGCCATCGCTGCCAACGCAGCGGCGGCGTCGGGCCGGACGGACCTCGCCCGCTGCGAGCGCAGGTGTTGCAGGCACAAAACAGGCGGGTAACCTGCCTGGCGCCATGGGCAGACCCAGCCCCTAAAATCTTGCTCCAGTCTTTTCTGGCCACCCCGATCCCCCGTCCTTCTTCCGTGTCACAGCGATCTCCCCTCCCGTCCTTCACTCCGGTGCCGGAGACCGACTGCCTTTCGGCGCTGCGACAAACCACGAAGGAATCGCATGCGCAGCTGGATGCCAGCCTGCCAATCGGCAGGGCCGATGCCAGCCTGGAAGACTACCGCCACCATACCCTGGCCCTGAGCGCCTGGCTCACGGCCCTCCAGCCGCACCTGGCGGCGCTGGAGTCGCTGGTGCCCGGTTTCGACTTTGCACGCCCCGCTCGCCTGCACGCCCTGCACGCGGACTGGCTGGCGATGCGCGGCGAGCCAGCGCAAGCCGAAGACGGCTTCGGTGACGCCAGCGGCTGCACGCAGCAGATGGCTGCGCGGGCGTTTTCCGCTTTCGGGGCACCCGGCCATGCGGCGGTCTGCTGGGGCCTGGCCTATGTGGTGGAGGGTTCGCAATTGGGAGGCCAGTTCCTGTACCAGCGCCTGGCGCCCCGGCTGGCGCCGCATCCGCTGCGCTATTTGCACGGCCTGGGTGCCGGCACGGGTTTGCGCTGGAAACAGTTCACCAGGCTGCTCGACACGCACGTTCAGAGCCGTTTCGATGTCCAGGCGGCCTGCGCCGGCGCACGTGCCGGCTTCGATGGCCTGCGGCACCAGTTGCAGGGCCAGGGGGTGCTCGCATGATCCAGTCATTCACACCCGGCACCACCACCACGCTGGACAACTGCGACCGCGAGCCCATCCACGTGCCCGGCAGCATCCAGAGCCATGGCACCCTGATCGCTGTGGACCGCGAAGGCGTGGTCCGCTATGTCAGCGCCAACGTGCAGGCCCTTCTGCAGTGCGGCGTGACCGTGGGCGAGCCTCTGCCCGAAAGCCCGGGCACGGTGTGCCCGCTGATTGCAGGGCTCCTCCAGGACGGCTTGCAGGCGCTGCGGGGCGAGCGGGATGTGCCCATGCCCAGCGAGTTGCAGGTCGAAGACCGCCAGTTCGACGTGGTGCTGCATGTCGGCAGCGCGATACTGGTGGCCGAATTCGAGCTGCGCCACCAGACCCACAGCGAGCTGGCAGGCTTTGCCGTGCAGGCCCACCGCGCGATGGAAAAGCTGCGCCGGCCCCGGGCCATCGATGAGCTGCTGCAGCTGGCCACCGAAGAACTGCGGGCCCTGACCGGCTTCGACCGGGTGATGGCCTATCGCTTTCGCCATGACAGCAGCGGCGAAGTGGCCGCCGAATCGTGTGTCGATACGCTCGACCCCTACCTGGGCCGGCGCTATCCGGCCAGCGACATTCCAGCGCAGGCACGCAGGCTCTACGTGGCCAACACCCTGCGGCTGATCGCCGACGTGCGCTCGGCCGCGGTGCCCCTGCTGCAGGAGGCCGGTGCGCCCCCGCTGGACCTGAGCGGCAGCATTCTGCGCAGCGTGTCGCCAATCCACATCGAATACCTGTCCAACATGGGCGTGGGTGCGTCGATGAGCGTATCCATCGTGATCAACGAACAGCTGTGGGGCCTGATCGCCTGCCATCACATGGGTCCTCGCCAGGTGCCCTACAGCGTGCGCATGGCCTGCGACGTGATCGCCCAGGTGCTGTCTGCCAACATCCAGAGCACGCTCTCCCGCTCCCAGGCGGACCGCCTGCAGCAGCTGGCCGGGGCCCGCACCCACCTCATCGAAGAGCTGCTGCACGCGGACGACGAATTCACCGCCCTGACACAGCACACAGCCGAGATGGCCGCCATCTTGCAGGCCGATGCGGCGCTGGTGGCTCATGGGGCGAAGCTGACCGTGTTCGGCGAAGTATCGGAAGCGGCGGGCAGCGCCATCGTGCAATGGCTGGCCGCCGAGCCGGGCCAGGACCGGCAGCGCCTGTTCCAGACCCAGTCGCTGCCGCAGCTTGCGCCCGAACTGGCTGCCGCGACGTCGCCCTGGTGCGGCGTGCTGGGCATCCCTTTCGACCGGGACCGCAACGGCTGGTTGATCTTTCTTCGCAAGGAGCAGATCGAGACCATCCACTGGGGCGGCAAGCCGGACAAGGACATCCGCCACGGCCCCCTGGGCCCGCGGCTCACCCCGCGCGGCTCGTTCGATCTGTGGAAGGAAACCGTCCGGTCCACCGCCGAGCATTGGAGCACGCTGGAACTGGACGCCGCCCGGCAGTTGATGGACGAACTCGTGCGCGTGCAGAACGCGCGCACCGCCGAGATCAATCGCACGCGCAACCAGCTGATGGCCGTCCTGGGCCACGATCTGCGAGACCCCCTGCACTCCATCAGCATGGCCGCGCGCGTGCTCGAACAGGGCGGCACCGACGGCGGGCGGGCCGGCAGGATCGGTCAGCGCATCCAGTCCTCCAGCAGCCGCATGCAGCGGCTGGTGAGTCAGGTGATGGACATGTCGCGCCTGCAGAGCGGCCTGGGACTGGATCTGCAGCGCACGGACGTGGATCTGGTCGCCCTGCTGAACGACCTCATCGACGAGGCCCGCACGGCACACCCCGGCACCGAGATCGTGGGCACCATCCCCGCTGCGCTGAAAGCCCGTGTCGATGCCGATCGCATCGCCCAGGTGGTCGTCAACCTGATCGGCAACGCGCGGCACCATGGTCAGAGCGGGCATCCCATCGAGGTGCATGCGACCGCCACCGATGAATGGCACGAGATCGCCGTGCGCAATGTCGCCGCCCCCATCCCGGAAGACATTGCCCGCAATCTTTTCAGTCCGTTCAAGGCCTCTTCGGTCGGCAACGCGCGCAATCGGTCGGGGATGGGGCTGGGGCTGTACATCGCCCACCAGATCGTCCAGGGACACGGGGGCAGCATTGGATACGAATACCGCGCACCCCATGTTGTCTTCTCGGTCCGCTTACCCGTGCAGAGGACGGGCACAATAGAGCCCTAAGAAGAAGACTATTGGGCTTGATTGTTTGATGGTCTTTAAGAAAAACACTGTACCGTCAGCGAAGCCCTCCGCATGCCTGCAGACATTCTCATCATTGACGACAACCGCGATGCCTCTGAACTGCTGAGCGATCTGCTCGACCTGCAGGGCTACACGGTGCGCGTCGCCCACAGTGGCAACGAAGCGCTGCAGCACATGGCGCAACGCCCCGCCTCGCTGTTCCTTGTAGACCAGCAACTGCCCGACATGCTGGGCACCCAACTCGTTCCGAAATTGCGCGCGGCAACGGCAGGCAGGCCCAGCATCGCGATCGCCATCACGGGGTTGGGCGTTTCTGACCGGGCGCAGTTGATCGGTTTCGATCACGTATTGGCCAAACCGCTGGCCTTCGATGCGTTCGACGCCCTGATCGCAGCCTGCTCGGCCGAGCTGGACCAGCAAGGCGACGCCGAGCGCTGACGGATAGCTGACGGCCCCTTCCACCCGGGCACACGCGGCCATGCTGCGCCAAGCCAACCACCCATCGGCCGGCATGCGCGTGGCGATAATGCCTCGCTCCATGGCGAGTGCACGTGAATGTCGGGGAATGTACGGGCTTCAGGGGCTCCAGCCGTCGCCAAGCACTTCGCCTTTACCCATAAAACAGCGGCTTGGGCCCACGAGGTCGGGGCCGCCCCGAGTGTCAGAGCAATCCGTTCAGGTGTCTTGTGCCGGACTGGCAGGGATTGCGAGGACTCTTACACTCGACCGCCCGGAAACCCTCCATGCATGAATCTCCCGTCGATCCCTCCACCGTCCAACACCTGCTCGGCTATGCTCTGGCGCAGGCACGGGTAGCGGCCAACCGCGCTTTTTTCCAGGCGATCGGCGAGCCCATGCAATTGCGCACCGTCGAATTTTCCTTGTTGATGCTGCTCTTGCCGGGCGAAGGATTGTCCCAACGGCAACTCGCCCAGGCGCTGAACCTGAGCGCCCCCAACCTCACCCTGGTGGTCAGCCGGCTGCAAAGCCGGGGCCTGCTGGTGCGCGAGCGCAACCCCACCGATCGCCGGGCTCAGGCCATCCGCCTTACGGCCGAGGGCCTGTCCATTGCCCGGCAGGCGCATGCCACTTCTCTGGAGATGGAAGCGGGCCTGCGCCAGCTCTACTCGCCGGCCGAATGGGCGCTGCTGCTGGAGTTGCTCCAGCGCGTCAGCCCCGGCGCATTGTCAGCCAATGAAGAGCAGGCCCGGACCGTCCAGCGACAAGCACCGCGGGCCCCCATCGGCCACCAGCGCAATAATATCAACGGCATGTAGCTATCAATTAGATAGCAAATATCCAGACGACCACAGCCAGCGCAAAGCAGCCTCACGCAAGGTCGGGCTCTGCGTGCCGGCAGCCCCGGCGCGTGAACGCTGGTGCGACACGTGGCGCCAGCGCCACTGCCCGCTGCAGCGGGCGTAATGCCTGTGCTTAACCGCACCGGCACCAGCGCTGCGCGCTCTGGCAAGCCCCCGATCACGTAGGCAAGTGCCTACACGGGCAGGTAGGAACTTCCTGCAACCTCTTGTTGCATCGCAACAGAAGATGCGTCCAGGACCACCTGCATGCACCCCGACTCTCTCCATGACCCGGCCTCCGGAGCCCTCTGCCTTCCAGGCAAAGCTTCGAGCCGGGTTTCGTCGCGCGTGAAAAGGGATGCAAGAGGAGGATGGCCCGGATCGATCCGCAGGGCGCAGGCGCTTGCAGTCATCGAACTGCCAGGCGCCCCCGCGTTCCGATGTCGGTCGCCGCAGCCCAACCTGATTGTCTCCACCTCACCTTTCCACGTCTGATCCATCTGGGAGTTCCCACCATGTCACGCACCAAAAATGTCCTCGCCATCGTCATGGCCGGCGGTGAAGGCTCCCGCCTTCACCCACTAACAGCAGAGCGCTGCAAGCCCGCCGTGCCGTTCAACGGCAAGCACCGCATCGTGGACTTCGTCCTGTCCAACCTGGTGAATTCGGAGATCTTTTCCATCTACCTGCTGGTGCAGTACAAGTCGCAGTCGCTCATCGAGCACATCCGCCAGTCGTGGACCATGGCCCGCTTCATTCCAGAGCATTTCGTGACGGTGGTGCCGCCCCAGATGCGCAATGGTCCCGAGTGGTTTCAAGGCACGGCCGATTCGGTCTATCAGAACATCCACCTGATCGAGAGCTTCCGGCCCGACATCGTCGCGGTGTTCGGAGCAGATCATATCTACCGCATGGACGTGCGCCAGATGATCGACTTCCACGTAGCCAACAACGCCGATGTCAGTGTGGCCACATTGCCGGTCAAACTGTCGCAGTGCGACCAGTTCGGCATCGTGGAAACAGACGAGAGCCACCGCATCACGCAGTTCGTCGAAAAGCCAAAATCCACGCACCCCATGCCCGGCAGTTCGACCCATGCCCTGGCTTCCATGGGCAACTATCTCTTCAATGCGGACGTGCTGCTCGACGCACTCAAGAAAGCGCACGAGACAGGCCACAGCGATTTCGGCAAGCACATCCTGCCGACCATGCTGGAGTCGCACCGCCTGATGGCCTATGACTTCGACACCAACACCATCCCCGGGACCGAGCCTTACGAAGAGCATGGCTACTGGCGCGACGTCGGCACCATCGATTCGTACTTCGATGCCCACTTCGATACGCTGGGCGCGACGCCGCGCTTTCGCATGACCAACCGCCAGTGGCCGATCTACGCCAGCCCCGACCAGGCGGAATCCGCCCAGATCGAAAATGGTGTGATCCACCGCTCGGTGGTGGGTTCGGGCAGCATCGTGGACGGCGCCTCCCTCGACCATGCCATGCTGCGCCGCTCGGTTGTCGTCGAGCGCGATGCACGGCTGGAGCATTGCATCGTGATGGAGCGCACTCGCATCGGCCGCGGCGCCCAGATCCGGCGGGCCATCATCGACCAGGACAACGACGTGCCCGCCCATGAGCGCATTGGCTTCAATCTGGAAGAAGACCGCAAGCGCTTTCATGTCACCGAAAGCGGGATCGTCGTGGTCCCCCGCAAGTTCTTCACCGCGCAGCAGGATTCCGGCACCAACACCCCCAGCATCGGCCGTGCCCGGCCACCGGCCCCCATCACCACCGAAAGCGACCGCAAAGTAGCCGCATGAAACCCGAACTGATGAATACGCCTTCCGCTCCCGTCGCATCCCGACACAAGAAAGTCCGGTACACCGTCGAGCCAGGCCGCCACTGGCCGCAGGGCGCCACAGCGAGCCGGCACGGCGTGAACTTCGCCGTCTATGCGCCGTCGGCGGAGAAAGTGGAGATTTGCCTGTTTTCGGACGACGATCAGGAAACAGCGCGCATCACGCTTCCCTGCCTGAGCCGGGACACGTGGCACGGACTGGTGAAGGGACTGAAGGTCGGCCAGAGGTACGGGTTGCGGGTGCATGGCCCCTACGAGCCCGGCAACGGGCATCGCTTCAACCCTGCGAAACTGTTGCTGGACCCCTACGCGCTCGCTCTCGATCGGCCAGTTCTCGGTCATGCGGAACAGTTCGGCTACGAACTGGACCAGGAAGAAGAAGACCTTCAGCCCAGTACGGTGGACAACGGTGCTGTCGCGCCCAAATGCCGTGTCGTCAAATCGCGCTTCGACTGGGGCGACGACGCTCCGCCCCGTGTACCCGCCAAAGACACGGTTTTCTACGAAGTGCATGTGAAGGGCTTCACTCAGACCATGCCCGGCGTTCCCGAGCCCCTGCGAGGCACGTATGCCGGCCTGGCCAGCGACGCCGCGATTGCCCATCTGCGCGATCTAGGAATCACCAGCGTTGAGCTTTTGCCCGTGCAAGCATTTCTGGACGACAAGCGGCTGGTGGACAACGACCTCACCAACTACTGGGGCTACAACACTGTTGCGTTCTTCGCGCCAGAGCCACGCTATAGCGCTTCCAAGGCAGACGGTGGAGTGGATGAATTCAAGGCCATGGTGAAGGCGTTGCACGCCGCAGGGCTGGAGGTGATTTTGGACGTGGTCTACAACCACACGGGAGAAGGCAATCACCTGGGGCCCACGATCAGTTTCAAGGGCATCGACAACGCAGCCTATTACCGGCTGTCTCCGGAAGATGCCCGCTACTACGTGGACTACACCGGCACTGGCAACACGGTGGATACGAGCAGCCCGGCCGCGTTGCGCCTGGTGCTGGACAGCCTGCGCTACTGGGTGACGGAAATGCACGTGGACGGTTTCCGCTTCGATCTGGCCTGTGCACTGGGCCGTGACCCTTCGGGCGCCTTCACGCACCGTGCGGCTTTTTTCGCTGCCGTTGCGCAAGATCCGGTGCTGTCGAACGTCAAGCTCATCGCAGAGCCGTGGGACCTCGGCCCCGACGGCTACCAGGTCGGCGGATTCCCGGTGGGATGGATGGAATGGAACGGTCGCTACCGCGACGCGGTGCGCGACTACTGGCGCAACGCCGATAGCAGCCTGCCGTCATTCGCCGCCTGCCTGTGTGGCAGCGCGGACATGCTCGCCGCGCGCAAGCGCCCGCCGGTGGACAGCGTGAACATCGTGACCGTGCATGACGGCTTCAGCCTGGCCGATCTGGTGAGCTACAACGAGAAGCACAACGACGCGAACAAGGAAGACAACCGAGACGGTGAAAACCACAACCGCAGCTGGAATTGCGGCGCCGAAGGTCCTTCGGACGACCCCGCGGTCCAGGCGCTGCGCGAGCGCCAGATGCGCAACTTCATCGCCACCCTCTTCGTCTCGCACGGCACGCCCCTGCTGCTGGGCGGCGACGAAATGGCCCGGACCCAGCACGGCAACAACAACGGCTACTGCCAGGACAGCTCACTGTCTTGGTACGACTGGAATCAGGCCACGAGCGAGGCGGAGCTGATGGGGTTCACCCGGGCCCTGCTGGCGCTACGGCATGCATTGCCCGTGTTGCGTCCCGCCGTGCACCCAGCCGGCACCACCGGACACCCTGCCTGCGTGGCACTCAACTGGCACAGCGTCTGGGGCCTGGCAATGACCCAGGAGGAATGGGAAGATCCCCAGGTGCGCTGCGTAGCAGCGCTGATGGAGGGCCACGGCGACAGCGAGTCGGTCATGTTGCTGTTCAATGCGACCCCTGCGGATGCGGTCTTCACCCTGCCTCAGGACGAGCATGGCCGCGTGTGGACCGTGCGAGTGGACACCCGCACAGCAGCCGTGCCACCAGCCGACGCGGCAGACATCCCTGCAGGCGGGCAGTGGACGCTGCAGCCGCATTCCATGGCCGTTCTGACAACACCCTCACGCGCCGACCTGTCATGAAGTACCGGCATGACATGCCGTTTGGCGCCCGGCTCACAGCCGACGGCGGCGCCGGATTCAGCCTGTGGGCGCCCAACGCCCGCGAAGTGGTTTTGCACCATGGCACGGCGCCAGCATTGCCCATGGTGCCTCTCCCGGCGCAGTCCCGCCCGAATGGCTGGTGGCACGTGGAGTTGCAAACAGCCTCTCGCGCCACCCGCTATCAATGGCAGGTGGACGGTGGCCCCCTGATGCCAGACCCGGCTTCGCGCAGCAATCCCCACGGCCCGCATGGCGCCAGCGAGATCACCGATGCCAAGGACTTCGACTGGCAGGTGGACTGGCAAGGGCGGCCGTGGAGCGAGGTGGTCCTGTATGAACTGCATGTGGGCACGTTCACGCCCGAAGGCACCCTGCAAGCCGCGTTGCAGCAGTTGCCACGGCTGAAAGACCTGGGCATCACCACTGTGGAATTGATGCCCCTGGCATGCTTCGGGGGCCGGTTCGGCTGGGGGTATGACGGCGTGCTGCCCTTCGCTCCGCACCCTGACTACGGAACCCCCGACGATCTCAAGCGCTTCATCGACGGGGCGCATGCGCTGGGCCTCATGGTGATGCTCGACGTGGTGTACAACCACTTCGGCCCGGATGGAAACTATCTCGGCCTCTACGCACCGCAGTTCTTTTCTGAAAAGCACACCAGCCCTTGGGGTGCCGCCATCAACTTCGACGGCGCCCAGAGCGGGCCCGTGCGTGAATTCTTCATTCACAACGCGATGTACTGGATCGAGGAGTTCCGGTTCGATGGCCTCCGCCTGGACGCAGTGCACGCCATCATCGACGACAGCGAGCCCGGCTTTCTCGCCGAACTGTCTCAGCGCGTGCGCACTGCTTGCCCGGGCCGGCATGTGCACCTCGTCCTTGAAAACGAGAAGAACCAGCCGGAGCATCTGGCCCCCAGCCCCAAGCCCTCCCGCTATGACGCGCAATGGAACGACGATTTCCACCACGCGCTGCATGTGCTGCTGACTGGCGAAACACAGGGCTATTACGGGGACTATGGCAATGAGCCGGTGGCCCTGTTGGCGCGCGCGTTGACGAGCGGCTACGTCTTTGCCCACAGCGACCGCGACGGACAGGGCCGCAGGAAACAGGTGGTGGCTGCGGCGCCCGAGCCCCTTTCCACCATGGTCCAGTTCTTCGGCAACCACGATCAGGTCGGCAACCGCGCGTTCGGGGAAAGGCTGGCGCAATTGGTTCCAGCGCCCGCTGCCGAACTGGCCATGCTGCTGACTTTGCTGGGTCCGGCGACGCCGCTGATCTTCATGGGCGATGAATTCGGCGCCCAGACACCGTTTCTCTACTTTGCCGATTGGGAAGGGGAACTGCGCGATGCCGTGCGCCAGGGCCGCTTGCGCGAATTCGGCCATGAAGTCCCGCCAGGCGGGACGCTTCCCGATCCTTGCGATACGGTCACCTTCGCCCACAGCCGTCTCGACTGGCAGCAAGCCGACAACCCGCAAGGCCAGGCGCGGCAGGCGCTGTTGCGCGAAGCGCTTGCAGCGCGCAGACAGTGGCTCAATCCGCGCCAGCACCGCTTGGTACCACGAGGCCACACGGCCAAGATGGTGGGCGCCCGCGGCCTGAGGGTGCGGTGGCATTACGACGACGGCGCGCAATGGCAGATGGACATCAATCTGAGCGACATGCCCGTCGAGGCGCCGGCATCTGACGGCTCGCAGGGAATCCCGCGGTTTTCACACCGCTGGAGCAATGACACGACCCAATGGGCACCTTGGTCCGCCCGTTGGTGTTTTCTGGAGCCCAACGCATGACGGACCCTACCCCCGGCGAAGCACTGCGCCATCGCGCCCACTTGGCTGGCATTGCACTGAACTACACCAGCTTCTGGGGTGAGCACCGCGACGTGCCCGTCTCCGTCATCGAGCGGGCCCTGGCCGCCATGGGAAGCCACGCGGATACCAACGCCGTGCCCTCCCCCGTGCTGGTATCGGAGGGCGGCGCAGCCACCGTACCGCTTCTCAACGAAGGGCCCTGGCGCCTGTTCACCGCAGAGACGGCAGAACGCATGCTGGTGTGCGAGGGCGTAGGCACCGTCGCCGAAATTCCCGCTTCGCTGGCGGTGGGCTACTACGCCGTCCATTCCCCAGGGGCATCGGCCGAACGGCTGGTCATCGTGGCGCCCGAACATTGCTGGTCCCCTGAACCCCTGCGGCAAGGCGAGCGCTGGTGGGGCTTGAGCGCCCAGTTGTACGCCCTGCGCTCAGAGCGAAACTGGGGCATCGGCGATTTCACCGATCTGGCAGACCTCGTGTCCATTGCTGCCGGACAAGGCGCGGCTTTCGTCGGATTGAGCCCTTTACATGCCTTGCGGGCGGACCAGCCAGAGGCTGCAAGCCCCTATAGCCCTTCCAGCCGGTTGGCGTTGAATACGCTCTTCATCGATGTGGCGGCGGTACCTGAATTCGTGCGCAGCCCAGCCGCGCAGACGCTGTTCTCGGACCCCGCTTTCCAGCAGCGGCTGGGTGCGCTGCGGGCTTCGAGCGAAGTGCGCTATGCCGAAGTTGCGGCCGCCAAGCAGGAAGTGCTGGGACTGTTGTGGGACGAGTTCCGACGCAACGAATGGAACACCGGTTCGCCGCGTGCGACGGTTTTCCGCGAGTTCATGCAGGGCCAGGCCGACACCCTCGGGCAACACGCACTGTACGAGGCCATCCAGTGCCATCTGCACGCTGTCGATCCCAGTATCTGGGGTTGGCCTGCATGGCCGGAAGCGATGCGCGACCCCCAGGGTGCTGAGGTGAAAGCCTTTGCACAGGACCATGCGGATCAGGTGCAATACCGCTTCTGGCTGCAGTGGCTGGCCCACGCCCAACTGGACCGGGTAAGCCAGCGGGCCCGTTCGCTGATGCCGCTGGGCCTGTATTGCGACTTGGCGGTCGGAGCGAACGACGGGGGCTCCGAAACCTGGACCGGCCAGGGCCTGTACGCACGTGGCATGAACGTGGGCGCTCCGCCGGACCCGCTCAACCACCAGGGACAGGATTGGGGCCTTCCTCCGATGAATCCCTGTGCGCTGGCGGCGGCGCATTTCCTGCCCATGCGCCGATTGCTGGCCAGCGTGATGCGCCCGGCCGGCGCCTTGCGGATGGACCATGTCATGGCGCTCATGCGCCTGTTCTGGACCAGTGCCGACGGCGGCGCTTACGTTTACTACCCTCTGGACGCCTTGCTGGCCATCATGTCCATCGAAAGCCATCGCCACCAATGCCTGGTGATCGGCGAAGACCTGGGCAATGTCGCGCCGCAGATGCGGGAGGCGATGGCGCACAGAACGCTGCTGTCCTATCGGCCATTGATTTTCGAACGCGCCGACGGCGGCGCGTTTCGCACGCCGGCCCATTGGCCTCACCAGGCCCTGGCGGTGGTCAGCACGCATGATTTGCCCACACTGCGCGGGTACTGGGCGGCTGAAGATATCGAGGTGCAGTCGCGCCTGGGCTGGCTGTCCGCACCGGACGCGCATGCCCGCGCCTTGATGGAGCGCGCCCAGGACCGCGTGAGGTTGCTCGTCGCGCTCAACGAGGAAGGGCTGCTTCCGAGCGGTGCCACTGCGGACCCGCAATCGGTGCCCGAAGCCAACGCGGACTTCGTGGCCGCAGTGCATCGCTATCTCGCCAGAACACCCTGCTGGCTGGCGGCAGTGCAACTGGAAGACGTGACAGGCCAGTTGGAGCAGGTCAATGTGCCGGGCTCCACCGAGGCCATGCAGCCCAACTGGCGCCGCCGCCTGAGCGTACCGCTGGAAAAGCTGGCGACCCATCCCTGCTTTTCGGCCATCGCGGCCGCCATGCGCGCCGAGCGCGGCGGCGCGGCCCTGCCCTTCAGCGAGGCGTTGCCAGCGCTAGATACCGCGGATATTCCCTTGGCGACGTACCGGGTGCAGTTCCACGAAGGCAATACCTTCGAGCAGGTCACCCGGGCCGTCCCCTATTTCCATGCATTGGGGATCAGCCATCTCTACAGCTCGCCGTATCTGAAGGCCGCGCCGGGCAGCACGCACGGTTACAACGTGGTGGACCCGACCCGTCTGAATCCCGAGGTCGGATCGGAGGCGACGCACACCGCCTTGTGCGAGGCGCTGCAAGCGCACGGACTCAGCCAGGTGCTCGACATCGTGCCCAACCACATGGGGGTGCTGGACTCCAACAACCCCTGGTGGCAGGACGTGCTCGAGCATGGGCGAGCCTCCGCCCATGCAGCCACCTTCGACATCGAATGGGAGCCGACCGCACCAGAAATGCACGGGCGGGTGCTCCTGCCCATGCTGGGTGGTCATTACGGGCGCGTTCTCGAATCCGGCGAACTCCAGGTGGCATTCGACCCTCAAGGCGGGCGGTTCAGCATCCGCTATTGGGACCACGAACTTCCCATCGACCCACAGCATTACGCACGCATTTTTGCAGCCGTGCCGGCCCCTGTTTCCGGCGGCGAACGCGATGGCGACAGTCTGGCGCAGATGCAATCGTTGGTGGACGCATTCGGCACCCTGCCCTCGCGCAATACCAGTGACGAGAACGAACGCGCCATGCGCCAACGGGATGCGCCGCTGCACCAGCGGCGGCTTGCGGAGCTGGCCGGCGAGCACCTCTGGGTGCGCCAATGGATCGAAGCGCTTCTGACACAGTGGAACGGCCAGAAGGACAGCCCGGAAAGCATCAACGCGCTGGACCAATTGCTGCGCGATCAGGCTTACCGCCTGGCAGACTGGCGTGTGGCAGGGGACGACATCAACTACCGCCGATTCTTCGACGTCAACTCCCTGGCCGCCGTTCGCATGGAAGACCCAGCCGTTTTCGAAGCGACCCACACCTGCATCTTCCGCTGGCTGGCCGAGGGAAAGATCTCCGGATTGCGCATCGACCATCCGGATGGATTGGCCGACCCTGCCCAGTACTTCGACCGCCTGCAAAAGCGCTATGCGTCGCTGGCACACGCTGCGGGACGGGAGCCCCGTGCGCTATACCTCATCGTGGAGAAGATTCTTGCCGACCATGAGCCCCTGCCGCAGGATTGGCCTGTGCACGGAGCCACCGGATACCGGTTCAGCAGCCTGGTCAACGGGCTTTTTGTCGAGCCGGCCTCTCAAGCAGCTTTCGACGATGCGTATTCCGCCTTCACCGGCGATCGCAAGGAATTCGAAGAGGCGGTGCACGAGTGCAAGAAGCACATCATCGAAACCTCGCTGTTCAGTGATCTGGGGTGGCTGGCCGACACGCTTTACCGCATCAGCCGCACCGATCGCAAGACCTGCGATTTCACGCGCAACCAGTTGCGCATCGCGCTGACGGAGGTGGCGGCCGTCTTCCCCGTTTACCGCACCTACATCGCGCCTGATGGCTCGGGACTGTCCGACACGGATCGACAGCACGTCGAATGGGCCATCGCGGCGGCACGTCGCCGCATGGGCACGGCCGAAGGGGGCGTGCTCGCGTACCTGCAAGGCGTTTTTGTCGGCACGGAAGGCCAGCACCTGCCCGAGTTGCGGGGCGCGTTCCTGCGCCGTTGGCAACAGTTCACGGCGCCGGTGATGGCCAAGTCCGTGGAGGACACCGCGTTCTACCGCTATGTGCGCCTGGTGTCGCTGAACGATGTCGGCTCGGAGCCGCGGCGTTTCGGATTGTCCGGTGCCGCATTCCATAAGGCCAATCTGCAACGGTCGCGGCGGTTACCGCACGGGCTGCTGGCGACGTCCACGCATGACAGCAAACGTTCGGAAGATCTGCGCGCGCGCCTGAATGTGCTGTCCGAGATTCCGGCCCTGTGGGAAGACACGGCCATTCAACTGCGCGAACTCGGAACCCGTTTCACGACCGAGATCGATGGCACGGTGGTTCCCAGCCCCCATGATCTCTGGGCACTCTATCAGGCCCTGGTCGGCATCTGGCCGGCAGAAGGCGCCGATGTGAATGAGCGGATCGGCTTGCGGGACCGCGCCAAGCAGTACATGGTGAAAGCCATGCGCGAAGCCAAGCAGGCGACCAACTGGCTATTTCCCAACGAGGCCTATGAGGCGGCCGTTGACCGATATATCGACGGTGTGCTGTCCACGGATCGCTTCGTGCGAGAACTGGAGAAATTCGTCCAGTCCATCGCCCCCTACGGATTTCGCAACAGCCTGTGCCAGCTCGCGCTGAAGCTGACTGTCCCGGGCGTGCCCGACATCTACCAAGGCTGCGAGCAATGGAACTTCAGCCTCGTCGACCCTGATAACCGCAGGCCCGTCGATTTCACAGAACTGGAACGTTCCCTGCAAACGGTACGCTCGCACTACGCTTTTGGCTATCCCTCGGTCCAGGCCTGGCAGGAGATGCTCGGCGCATCCCCGGCACCGCTGGTCAAGCAGCTGGTCACATGGCGGCTGCTTCAGCTGCGGCAGAAAATGCCGGAACTGTTCCTGAACGCCACCTACCTTCCTCTGACCGTGGAAGGCCAGAGCGCCGAACATGCCGTCGCGTTTGCCCGCATTCGGGAAGGCAAAGCCATTGTGGTTGTCTGCTCGCGGTTGCTGTACGGGCTGACCGCGATGGGTTGGCGCGGCACCCGCGTCACGGTTGCCGCGGTACACCCTGCCCTGGACAAAATTCTGAGGTGGAAGAACTGGATGACGGGAGCGGCACTGACAGCAGACAAGGATGGAGGCCTGGAGCTGGACATCGTGATGGGCGAGCTGCGACCAGAGGGTGGTACCTTGCCATTCGTGGTGTTGGTGCCCGAGGACGTCGAATGAAAGTCCTCTTTGTCACGCCTGAATGCGCCCCACTGGTCAAAACCGGTGGGCTGGGCGATGTCAGTGCCGCCCTGCCCCGTGCATTGGCAGCCATGGGGCACGATGTTGCCTTGCTCATGCCGGCCTACGGCGATATGGCCATCACCGGCCAGATCGTGGGTTTGTCTGCCATTGCGCCACGGGGTGCCTGGCCTGCAGCGCAGTTGCTTCAACTGCGCCAGGAAGACGGTTTCATCCTTTACCTGCTTTCTTGCCCCCAACTCTATGCACGCGCGGGCACGCCCTACGGCGCACCCTCCGGCACGGATCACGATGACAATGCGCTGCGCTTCGGCCTGCTCAGCCAGGTCGCGGCAATGATGGGCACACAGGCAACGCCCTGCGGATGGCAGGCCGACATCGTGCATGCCAACGATTGGCCCACCGGACTGGCCCCGTTCTATCTGGCGCAAGCGCGCGCTGTGCGCGACGGTGCCCCAGTGGCACGCAGCGTCATCACTGTGCACAACCTGGCATTTCAAGGCGTCTTTCCAATGCACGCCTGCGATGCCCTGGAGATCCCGCCGGAGCACCGGGGCATCGCGGGTGTCGAGTTCTGGGGTGGAATGTCGATGCTCAAAGCAGGCTTGAACTTTGCCGACGCCATCACCACCGTCAGCCCCACGTACGCACGCGAAATCCAGGGCCCTGAGCTTGGTTTTGGCCTGGATGGGGTCTTGCGGGAGCGTTCCAATGTGTTGTACGGCATTCTCAATGGCGTCGACACAAACATATGGAACCCAGCAAGCGATCCTCTCATCGCTGCGCCTTACAGCCTGGAAAGCCCATCGGGCAAGGCGCTGAACAAAATAGCGTTGCGCCAACGCTGTGGGCTGGATGCCGCGGAAAACCGCATGCTGTTCGGCTTGGTCGGACGACTCACCCAGCAAAAAGGCGTCGATCTGGTAGTAGAAGGCGCGGAGCGTCTGGTAAAGCAAGGTGCACAACTTGTCGTGCTGGGCAATGGCGATACAGCGATCCAGGCCCGCTTCACTCAACTGGCAGCCCGCTATCCGGAGCACATCAGCGTCACCCTGGGCTTTGACGAATCGCTGGCCCATCAAATCGAGGCCGGCGCGGACTGCTTCCTCATGCCTTCTCGGTTTGAGCCATGCGGACTGAACCAGATGTACAGCCAGATCTACGGTACCCCACCCATCGTCACGCATACGGGTGGACTGGCGGACTCCGTCGTGGATGCGGATTCATCCCCATCGGGGGGCACCGGATTCATCATGCCGCTCGCAACCCAGGAAATGTTTGACGAAGCGGTACAGCGGGCGATCGCGGCGTGGCAATCACCCGTCACCTGGGAATCGCTTCAACGCGCCGGAATGCGGCAAACCTTCGGCTGGGACGCATCGGCCAAAGCCTATTCCGACCTGTACGGTGAATTGCTTGAGTCCTGAGCGCAATGCCGAGACCATCGTTCTGTTCTGTCCTACAAAAAGCGAAAGAGGCCGCGGAAATACTTGCCGAATGCTTGGCAACAAGCATCCTCAATCCGGCGCCTGCACTTCTCTAGGAGATAGAAATGACCCGTAAATCCTGGCCCTTCCTGTCCACATACCAAGAGCGCAGACCTGAGCAGAATGTGGCTTTCTCCTCCACCGATGCGATCCAGCCTCCAGTGGGGCAAAACACCATTTCCCTGGGTACAGAACGGGCAGGAGCAGCTGCGTCATCGATGAACAACTCGCCACTTCGCTGCTCCGACTTCACCATCGGTAATCTTTCGCCTTCGGTGGCTTAAAGGGAGTAGAGGCCGGAACTCGCGGCTCCAACCCTCTCGATAGGAAGGCTTCAGCCTCGCCCGGCAAATGGCATCTTGGTGGCCATTACCGTGTGGAACATCACATTGGCCTCCAGCGGCAAATTGGCCATGTAGAGCACCGACTGGCCGACGATGTCCACGTCCATCAACGGTTCAGCCGCTATCTGCCCGTTTGCCTGCTGTACCCCTTGCGTCATGCGCTGGGCAAGTTCCGTCCCCGCATTGCCTACATCGATCTGACCCACTGCAATATCGTATTTCCGGCCGTCCAACGACGCGGTTTTGGTGAGTCCAGAGACTGCGTGCTTCGTGGCTGTGTAGGCAATCGAATGGGGCCGTGGAACGTGCGCCGAGATGGAACCGTTATTGATGATGCGACCGCCTGACGGTTGCTGCGCCTTCATCACACGAAAGGCTTGCTGCAGGCAATAGAACATGCCATTGAGATTAGTGCCGACCACCTTGTGCCACTGCTCCAGCGGCAACTCGTCAATGGGCACAGCAGGCGCGCCGACGCCAGCGTTATTGAACAGCAAATCCACTCGCCCGAAAGCCTCCACTGCTCGGTCGAACAAGGCCCGAACGGCAATGGGATCCGCAACGTCCGTGGGAACCGCCAAGGATCGCCCCGCTGCACCGGCTTCGGCAATCACGGCATGCAACAGCGATTCCCGGCGTCCTGCGAGAACCACACGCCATCCGTCCTTCAACAAGGCCAACGCAGCGGCTTTGCCAATGCCTGATCCGGCGCCGGTCACGATGGCCACTCTGGATGAATCACTCATCAACCATTCCTCATGGGATTATTGTTAAACGTAGCGGCGTGGTAACGCTCATCTGCGGGATTTGCGGCCCTTGGCGGGAGGTCCCGCACGCTTTCCGGCGGCCTTGGGCGACTGCTTGCGCGAGGAACGCTCGTCAGTCGACACCCGGGTAGCCGATTTGCTGGAGGATTTTCTGTTCGAGCCGCTCGCAGTGTTCGCAGCCCGGCTGTCGGAGGAGCCGGCGCCCGCGGTTGCCTTGCCTTTTGTCGGCCGAGGGGGCGCAAGGTCTTCACCTTCACGCATGAGCCGGAAATCGATCTTGCGGCCATCGAGATCCACCCGGCTCACCTGCACCCTTACGCGCGAGCCGATCGCATAGCGTATTCCAGTGCGTTCGCCGCGCAATTCCTGGCGGGCCTCGTCGAACTTGAAATACTCGCCACCCAGCTCAGTGATATGCACGAGGCCTTCGACATACATGGCGTCCAACGTCACGAAGATGCCGAAGCTGGTGGCTGCGCTGACCACGCCGCTGTACTCCTCGCCCAGGTGCTCACGCATGTACTTGCATTTGAGCCAAGCCTCGACATCCCTGCTGGCCTCGTCCGCCCGGCGCTCATTGGCGCTGCAGTGCAGCCCTGCCGCTTCCCAGGCCTGCGTTTCCCGGGTGCTTGCCGGAGCCTCCTTTCGCGGCTGCATGGTGGGCGCAGCGACGCGCGCAGCCAGGCGCTTGGCCAGCTTGGCATGGGCTTCGCCAGGCGTGGGCAATGCCGGCAGCCGGTATTTTGTTTTACCGAGGATGGCCTTGATCACCCGATGAACCAGCAGATCGGGGTAACGGCGTATCGGGCTGGTGAAGTGGGTATAGGCCTCGAATGCAAGCCCGAAATGGCCGCTGTTGATCGGCGTATAGATGGCTTGCTGCATCGATCGCAGCAACATCGTATGGATCTGCTGAGCGTCGGGGCGGTCCTTGGTGGCGTCGGCAATGGCTTGGAAGTCGCCAGGCTTCGGATCGTCGCCGATCGACATGCCCACCCCCATGGCCTTGAGGTAATTGCGCAGGATCTCCTGCTTTTCAGGCGTCGGCCCTTCATGCACTCGGAACAAGCCAGGCTGCCCACCTTGCGCGATGAAATCGGCGCTGCAGACATTGGCAGCCAACATGGCTTCTTCGATGAGGCGGTGCGCGTCATTGCGGGTGCGTGGCACGATCTTCTCGATGCGGCCGTTGTCATCGCAAATGATCTGCGTCTCGGTCGTTTCGAAATCCACGGCACCGCGCACATGCCGCGCAGCCAACAGGGCCCTGTAGACATCGTGCAGATTGAGCAGGTCTTTGACGCGGGGCTTGCGCTTCGTCGCCTCCGGTCCACGGGTGTTGGCCAAGATGGCGGCCACCTCGGTGTAGGTGAAGCGGGCGTGGCTGAACATCACCGCGGGGTAGAACTGGTATGCATGCACGTCGCCCTTGGCCGTGATGAGCATGTCGCACACCATGCAAAGGCGCTCCACCTCGGGATTCAGCGAGCACAGACCGTTGGACAGTTTCTCGGGCAGCATGGGAATTACGCGCCGTGGGAAATAGACGCTCGTCGCCCGGTCATAAGCGTCGATATCGATCGCACTGCCAGTCTCCACGTAATGGCTCACATCCGCGATCGCCACCAGCAGTCGCCACCCCTTGGCGCGGCCAACCTTGGTTGGCTCGCAGTACACGGCATCGTCGAAATCGCGCGCGTCTTCGCCATCGATGGTGACCAGCGGCACGTCCGTCAGGTCTACCCGGCTGCGCTTGTCCTGCGCGCGGACCTTATCGGGCAGTGCTTTGGCCTGCGCCAAAGCATCGGCCGAAAATTCGTGCGGCACGCCGTATTTGCGCACCGCGATCTCGATCTCCATGCCTGGATCGTCCACCTCGCCCAGGACCTCGGTGATTCGGCCAACCGGCTGCCCGAACAGGGCTGGCGGCTCCGTCAGTTGAACCACGACCACCTGCCCTGGTTTTGCCGTTCCAGTGGCCCCTTTGGGGATCAAAACATCCTGGCCATAGCGCTTGTCTTCCGGGGCCACGAGCCAGACACCGCTCTCTTGAAGCAATCGCCCGATGATGGGCTGGTCGGGCCGCTCGACGATTTCAACCACGCGCCCTTCCGGACGGCCCCGGCGATCCTGGCGAACGATCCGGACACGCACGCGATCCTTATGGAGCACGGCACGCATCTCGTTGGGGGGAATATAGATATCGGATTCGCCATCGTCTCGCTGCACAAATCCATGCCCGTCGCGATGCCCCTGCACACTGCCTTCGATCTCGTCTTCATTGCGCGCAGCAGGTGCGCCAGGGGTCGTTTTTTTTGATATACAATCTGAGTCTTTCCTGAAATGCCCAGGTGGCGGAATTGGTAGACGCACTAGTTTCAGGTACTAGCGAGTAACATCGTGGAGGTTCGAGTCCTCTCCTGGGCACCAAGTTTAACGACAACCTGCAGGGTTGTCGGCCAAAAAAGCCGCTTCTTTTTGAAGCGGCTTTTTTTTATTGTCCGCATTCCCGGCGCATGGCATGGTCGCAACAATAAATTTTGCAACTCAGCCAGAGCCTTCAAAAAAAGACTCTATAATTCGAGTCTTTCCTGAAATGCCCAGGTGGCGGAATTGGTAGACGCACTAGTTTCAGGTACTAGCGAGTAACATCGTGGAGGTTCGAGTCCTCTCCTGGGCACCAAATTCAAAAAAGCCGCTGTGAAAACAGCGGCTTTTTTTTTGCCCGATGCGCCATGAATCTGATGTCATGGCTAGGCTCATTCCGTGATGAGCCGCTCCGCCATCGGCGTGGCTACGCGACCGGAGGCTGGAGCCTTCTGCCAACCACCAACCCGCAGTTCTCCATTGGCGGGTTGGTAGAACAGCAAGGCCGGTTGGGCCAAACGGCCTTGCTGTATTCGCGCTTATTTACGCAGCAGGGTCTTCAACGCGTTCTGCAACCTGCGGGCGCTGGTTTCGTCGGTTGCACTTGCAAGCACCCGGGCCACATCCTGGCCCCACGTCTGGACGGGCGTGGGATCGTTTCGGCGCGTGAGCAACTGGAGTTGGAGTGCACGGCGGGCCTGCAACTGCTCCGCAGGGGTCGGCACTTCGGCCGCCATTTCCAGCCTCAGCAAAGCCTCCGATGCATCCCCTTGGGGCGCGGCAGAAACCGCCTGGGTCCATGCAGAGCGGACGGACGCTTGTACTCCCAGTTCCTGCACGCTGGGCAACTGGGCTGCGTCACGTTTTTGCCAAGCAGCAATCAGTTGGGTGAGTGCCTCGCCATGCGCTTGCGCAGCCAGTTTGCGCAGTGTGAGTTGCGCATGTTCGAGTGCCTCGCGCTGGGCACGGAAAGCACTGTCGCCCAGGCGAGGACCGCGGGCTTCCGAACGGTCCCCAAACCGATCACCCCGATCCCCGAACCGGTCGCCCCGCGCATCGCCACCCCTGCCCGGGCCGGAGGCATCGCGCGGACCTCGTCCGTCTTTGCGGTCTCCCGGCCGTGCTGGACGGCCCGGCAGTGCAGGCGCATCTTTTTTCATACCCGGGCGATCGTCGCCACGCACAGCCACCACGGGACGTGGCGCAGGCTTCGGCGCCGCGGCAGGCGGCGGAGCCTGATCTGCATCGGCCCCCTCCCCTTCCGAAGCCGCGGCCCCCTCTGCGGGTGCGGAAGTCACGTTGTCCGACGCGGTAGCTGGCCTGTTCTGCGCAGCGGATGCTGCCGCTTCATTGGCCAATGCCTGTCCACGCAGCGCAGCCTCCAGAGCGACCATTGCGCCACGGATCTTTTGCGCATCGCCGCTGGCATTCGCTTCCTCCAGCGCCTTGGAGGCTTCCAAAACGACGCGGTCTCGGGCGCTGATCTCGCCAGCCATCTTGTCGCGATCAGCGGATTTGCGATTGAACGCTTCGTCAATGGGCTTGCGGAAGGCATCCCACAATTTCTGTTCGTGCTTGCGGTCCAGTGGCACGGACTGCGCTTCGGCCTGCCAGCGCTGCTGCAGTGCCTTCACCGCGTCGACCCGCAGTGTCGGCGCAGCCCCCAATGCGATTGCCTCATCGATCAGCGCGTGCCGACGTGCCAGGCTGTCCTTCTGCGCGGTTTCGAGCGGCGCGGCGGCGGCGGCCATGGCTTCTTTCCATTGGGGCTGCAGTTCAGCAAACACCTTTTCGCTGACATGACCGCCATCGCGCCACCGATCGCCGAACTGGTGGAGCGCACGGTTGACCGCTTTCCAGTCGGGCTGCCCGGCCGTTGCCTGGGCCGCCGTCCAAGCCTTCACCTCGTCCAGCAAGGCCACACGCTGGGCTTTGTGTTCAGCCGCATCGGCACGCACCTTTTCCAGCCAAGCCTCGACCACCTTGTGGGCTGCATTGCACGCCTCGTCGAATTTTTTTCCACAGCGCATGGTTGGCCGGCCCCCCTTGGTCGGCCTGTTTCCACTGCTCGCGCAACTGGCGCAGCGTTTCCTGCATCTTGCGACCGCCCAAAGCTTGGCCTTCGGGACGTTGCAGCAACCCTTCCGCACGGGCCACCAGATCTTCCCGAACCTGGTCCGCGCTCCAGCGCTGCCAGCCTTCGAGTTCACCCGCCGCAACCAAAGCGGTGTGCACCTGCTGCTCCAGTGCCGCATCAATGTGCTTGCCATGGGTTTTCAGCACGCTGCGCAGCGCGGCTGCAGCGCCTGCGCTGGCTTTGCCGTGGCCTTCCGCTGTCTCACGCTCCAGTTTGCCCAATGCGTCGCGCACGGACTGCACCGCCTTGTCTCGCACTTCAGGATCCACCTTGGAGCGTGCGGGAGGCCGCACGGCCGGCTGTGCCGCGGCTGCGGCTTCCGATGGTTGGCCACGCGCCACCCGAAGCTCATCCGCCCACACGGGCACCGGGGGCAACGCTGCCGCAGGATCTTCCGACGCAGCAACCGCCTGCGCGACCGCCGGCTGGAATGCATCCCACACCACGAGCAACTGAGTGCGCGAAGCATCCAGCAACGGCGGGAAGCGAGCTTCCACGCTGGCCCAGGATGGGTCGTCCGTCAGTTCCTGCGCCTGTTGCTGCCAACGGCCCACGTCGGTGCGCAGCGCCTCCAATGCGGCCTGCGCATCACGCCAGGGCTTGGTGGACAGCACCTCGATGCGCTGGGCCAGCAACACTGCGGCCTCGCGCTGCACCTGCACACGGTGCTGCAGATCTTCGATGACCTTCATGCGCTCTGCCAATTGCACCTTGAGCGATGCCAAAGGTTCCCGCGACAAAGGGGCTCCCGCCTTGGCCGCGTCGCGCTGCCAAGCCAGCGCGTCGGCAATGTTCAGCTTGGCAGCAGCCAGCAAGCCCTGCGCCTTTTCGGCCCACTCGGCAGCGATCGCCTCCTGGCCCTTGGCACGCCGGATTTCATCGAGGCGCTCGCGAACAGCACGGGCTGCGCCCTTGTCGCGCCCACTCAGTTCCTTGAACACCTCCTGCAACTGCTCCGCCGACGGCTGGGTCTGCAGCCATTCGCGAATGCGCGATGCCCTCTCTCCCGAGGTCGCGGCGGAAAACGCGCCGCCCGTCAGCGCATCCAAGGGATGCGGCTCGGTGTGCTTGGCCGGGGCCGGGTTCACTTCGGGTGCGTCAGACATTTTGTTGCGAGAAGAAAAGGGAAACATGGATTCAGGGGGTAAAAGGCCGTGGCCGAGGAGCCAGCGCCTACAGGCAGCGCAGATGACGCCGCCGACAAGGGCGCTATTTTCGCCCGGTTTTAGCAAGTCCCCTACATGGGGCGTTTTTATTCGGACTCAGCGGGCACACGGGGCCATGGTTCAGACACTGGAGCGCTGAATATGGGGTGCAGCGCTGCGACTGCAATACGGCAATGTAGCCCACGGCCATGGATGGATGAAAAAGCTTGTTTCCACCGGATGCGCCCTTTCAGCGAGTGGACAAAGTAAGTTCTGCGTGGGGCGCCCCGTTCGCACTCTCCGAATCGATTTTCGGTGCGCCGACGAACAATCGCCCCAGCGCGACTTGCCGCCCCGCCAGGTAGTCACGGACCGCCACTGCCCGTGCCTGTGCCAGCTCTCTCATCGCCTCATCGGGAATTGCCATGTCCGCCAATAACAAGGCTTCCATTTCTGGCACGGACAAATCCTTCGCCATGCCGACCAGATTGCGGGGCTTGGCCATGTCGGTGCGGCGATACACCTCCTTGAGCGAGTCAGCGTACTGCGGAGAACCCGGCGCAGGCGCCTGGGGTTCCGAGGGCGCTTGATCGCCCCGCGCAGCCATGCGGCGCGCTTGTGCCGCCACCCGGGACTGCAGCGCGGCCCGTTTCCAGCCCTCTTGTTCGGCTTCTCGCTGAGCGTGCCCGGCGACGGTCATGTTCAGTCCCGGTCGGTCCGAGAGTGCCTGCCCGATCTTGTCGAGCGTCTTTCGGGCTTCATCGTCCAGGGCCGCGCTGCCCGGGGCGAAGTTGACGCGATCCAGCTCAGAACTGCCCCCCATCCATCCGGCCAGCAATGAAAACGGCGAAGTGATCGCCTTCATCACCAAGTTGCCCACCGCGCGAAAAATCACCGGCCCCAGGCGGAACTGGGGGTCGTTCAGCGAGCCATTGATCGGCAGTTCCACGTCGATCACACCATTTCGGTCAGCCAGCAAGGCAACGGCCAGGCGCACGGGCAAACTGGCCGGAGCGCCCTCCACCGGCTCGCCAAAACGCAATTGATTCAGCACGAGCTTGTTGCTGGCCGTCAATTGACCATCTGGCAGAACACGATAGTTGACGTCCATGCTCAGCTTGCCCCGCTCGATGCCATGGCCCGCGTATTTGATGCTGTAGGGCGAAAGCGGCGGCAGTTCCAGATCGCGCATCCGGCCTTGGATGTCCAGTGCCAAGGGCTTGGCCAGCGGATTCAGGCGCCCCGTGATGTCGAGCGAGGCCGAGCCCTGCGCCCGTCCGCGCAGTTGAAGTTCGGCCATGGCGGGCTCACCGCCCTCGGCGGAGGGCGCGGACGCAAAAGCCCCCAGGCGACCATTCAATTCGCTCAGGTCCGCTGAATAGTTGGGCCGAACGAACGAATCGGTAAAACGCACCGAACCGCCAGTGAGCACCACGGGGCCGAAACGCATGACTGGCGCCATTGCCGGCTTGGTGGCCTGGGGCGGCGTCGAGCCAGCCGCTGGGGTGATGTCGGGGGAAGCCTCCGCTGCTGCCGATCCACCGGGTGGCCCCTGGGCAGGCTGAGCAAGGTCCTGCAGATTGATGCGCCCATTCGGCTGAACGATGATGCGGGCAAAAAAGTCGCTCAACGCCGTTTCCTTGACGTCGAGCGCGGTTGGCTTTCCGGGCGCCAGGGTGAAATCCACCCCCTGCAGGGCCAGCGACTTCCAGTTCAGCAGTTCTTCCCCACGGATGGGTGCAGCCCCGTCGGCCGGTCCATTCGCGGCTGGGCGAACGGCCAGGGCCCTCACCCGCACCTCGTCCAGTGCGGCATTGCCCCGCACGCCGACGTCCGGGCCGTCGGTTTGCGCGGCATAACGCACCTCGCCATTGAAGCTGCCGAGGGCACGCACGACATCGACCGCCAACGGGTTGTCCACATACGGCTTGAAGGGATGCAGTGGCAGGCGGGACGCCTGCACCTTGCCCTGTGCCAACAGGGGCGTCATCTGCACCGTTCCTTCATAGGCCAGGTTGCCGGGATCTGTCCGCCCGGCCCCAAGGCGTGCCGATAGCGACAACGACACTGGAGGTGCGCCGGCATTCACAGGCCATGCCAAGCCCTTGGCACACATCTGGAAGGTGTCGAGCATTACCGCCACAGGCTGTGCCTTGGCCGCATCGTTGAACGCCAGCGCTCCACCGTCCACCGACACTTCGGCCAGTTGCACGCTCCAGCCGGGGGCTGCATCCGTGCGCGTTGCGGCGGTGACTGGCACACGGCCTTTCCCTGCGGTGTCGGGCACCGTCGTCAGCCAGCGCTCCACCATCCAGCGCCCGTCCCCAGTACGCTCCAGGCGCACTTTGGGCTGCGATGTCGCCACCCGCGCGATGGCAACGGTGCGCTGCGGCATCCGGATCAACGCATCCTCGACCTCGATGCGGCCGATTTCAGCCCAGGCCGCGTTGTTGCGCAGGCCCGAGACCGTGGCGGTCCCCGCTGGGCAGTCCCGACCAGCCGGAGCACAGGCCCATTCGGCGCGGTCCACCGACAGCTTCGCGATCTTTGCCGCCCACGCGGAGCCGTTCCAGGCGATGCCCCCATCGGAATCCAGCGTTCCGTCCAGTTGGGGCTGGACGAGGTTGGCCAGGTATGGCCGGGCCATGGACAACGGCCAGCCCCGGGCGGACACGGCCACGCGGCCCGATTGCGCCAGCACCTCCCCTTGAAGCGACAAGGTCGCGGCGTCGCTCCCCGCTTCGGACGACAGCCGCGCATCCGCAGTGAACTGCACTGGCCGGGTGAGTGGCAAGGCCAGCCGGGTCGCGCGCACCCGCAGGTCGCGGGCCGAGATGCGGGCGGGCACTGCTGTCCCATCGTCCAGCCAGTCCACCTGCCCCCCATTGATGGCCACCCGATCCACCACCACATCCCACGGTGCATCATGAGCCGCATTGGTCCCCGCCTTCGTGGCATTCTGGTCTTGCGCCGCACCGCCCAGCAAGGCCATGCGCCCTTCCCGGTCACGCCGCACCGTCGCATGCGGCCCGCGCCACTCCAGCGAAGCCACATGCACCTTCCGCTGGAAAGGCTGCAGCGCCGCCACCTGGGCGGTGACCATGTCGAACGACAGCAGTGGGCCACCCTGTCGATCGCTCACGCGTGCACCATGGACCTGCACCACGCCGCTCACCGAAAGAGCAGGTTCGGACTGTTTCTGGAACGTCAGCCGCAGATCGGCGTCCAGCGTGCCTTGCTCGATGCGTACCGGCATGGCGGGAGGAAGGTAGGCCAGGAACGGCTGCAGATCCAACCCCTTGAATTGCAGCGTGGCTTCGGTGTCCCGGCTGTCCAGAAATGGCGTGCTCTGGGCCCCGGTCGTGAACGCCGTACCGTTCAGTTGAAAGGCGAGATGGGGCGCGACCTTCACGGTGCGGTCCGCGGGCAGATTGCTCAGAAACGGCACGCTCAGGGAAAATCCACGCACGGTGTGGACCCGTTTTTGTGGCGCATCGCCGAAATCCACGGCACCGTCCCTCACCACGATGTTGTAGAACGAAAACCGCTGGGGCTGCGCATCGGGCTCGGCCGTCGCCGAGGATGGTGTCGAGAACTTTTTCAGCAGGTCATCGAAGTCGGTCTGCCCAGCCGACGTGCGCGACAGACGCAATGTGGGTCCATCGATCTGCAGCGCGTCGATCACCGGCGCCAGATGCCAAAGGGACTGCAGTTCTGCATCTATATAGAGGCGCTGAATTTCTAACTGGGGCTCCTTGCCCGAAGTGTCTGCAGCCATCCTCAGATCCCGCAGTTCCAGCTCCAGGGTCCATGGCTTGAAATCGATCTTCCCGACAGACAGTTCTCGCCCCAATTGCTCGGACACCGTGTTGTGCAGCACGTAGCGCAGCACGGTCGGAACCACGGCCCAGGCCAGCGCCCAGAATCCCAGCCAAGCCAGCAACGTCCACGCCACGCGGCGCACCCACAGGTTTTTGATGATCGAAAGCGCTTGCAGGGGCACGTCAGAGTCCGGTTTTCATTGCACAGATCATGGGATTCGAGCAGAAATCGGCCGGGTCAACATGTAACCAGTCGCAAAAAAGAAAGCCCGGTGGGATCTGTCGATCCGCACCGGGCTTGACGGCTGACACAACGGTCTTTTGCCATCATTTGCACCCTGGAGCTTGAACGTCCACGGGGCAGGAGGCAAGGTATTGCCTCCGGGGTCTGCCTTGGAAGTTTGACCAGTCACCTTCAGTGCACTGCATGCGTCTGGAGGGCGGCTCCGCTTCGTCCGGCGATGCCTGAATCACTCAGGCAAGGCCACTTTAGCCAAGTTGGCGGACCACCACAAGCTGGATTTTCAATCGCCCTCCATGCCTCGATTGCATTCATCACGGCGGGGCTGCAGAAGCGGTAACGATGCCTCATGCAAGAGTGCCGATGCACCCTATAAACCTGTGTTTCCTACCAGATTTTTAAGATCGAATTGATCTAACGATCGGTTTTGTTAGTATTGACTCTGTATTAAGAGCCCTCCTAGAATCCGCGAGCCCTGAAAAACGGGGTTGACGATCTTCCATCCGCTGCCGATCCCGGCTAAGTCAGTTCGGTCATTGAACGCTCTCCGGAGGCAATGCGAACCTGATGGCGTACCAATCCAGGCGAGATGCCTGGCACGGCCTGGCCCCTTGTGGGCCACCTTGCTCAGGCCTCGACTCAGAAAGGAAAAGCTACATGACAGCGTTAGGAACAGTGGTCGCCGGATTGCGAACGTTCGCATCCGATGTGATCGACGGTTTTCTTGAAATCACCCACAGCAGCTTCGCTCTCCTTGGCCTGGCTGTCGCTTTTGCCGTCATCACTTTGACCGCGCGTCCCGACCTGCGCCAGACCGGAGAAGAAAAGCTGATGGGCTGGCTGCAAGCCCGCCAGGTCGCGGTCATGGGCACGCCCATCGAGCCGGAAGCCAGCGAGCGCGCCACGGCGAGCAATCCGAAGGAACTGCCCAAGGAGCAGGCAGCCGTCACCTACTGGCTCAGCAAGAAGTACCGTGTGGCGCCGGAGCCTTTGGCAGTGCTGGTGGCCGAAGCCTATGAAATCGGCGGCAAGACCAAGCTGGACCCCACGTTGATCCTGTCGATCATGGCCGTGGAATCGAGCTTCAACCCCTTCGCCCAGAGCGCGGTGGGCGCCCAGGGCCTGATGCAGGTCATGACGAATGTGCACACCGACAAGTACCAGAATTTCGGTGGCCACTTCGCGGCCTTCGATCCGGTGAGCAACCTGCGCGTGGGCGTGAAGGTGCTGCAGGAATGCATCACCCGCGCCGGGTCCCTCGAAGGCGGCTTGCGCTATTACGTCGGCGCGGCCAATCTGCCCGACGATGGCGGGTACGCCGCCAAGGTGCTGGCCGAGCACTTCCGCCTGCGCCAGGTGGCCAGCGGCCGCTCGGTGCCGTTGCAACCGCCTGCTCCCGCCACGCCGGCTGCCCCGCCGATGCTCTCCACGCAGGCGCCGGCACAGACCGTTCCCGCCAAGGCGGCCGCCGAAGCGGAAGCCCCCAAGGCCAGCGCCGACAAGGTGGCGCTTCTCTCCGACCTTTGAACCGACGGTGCCCGACTTGGGGCATCGATTCACATCCTCGGGCGCCAGGCCCGGTGCGGTCAGCTACACTCGCGGGGTACGCAACTGGCGATAGGCGCGGCACTCCACTGCCGCCGCTGACGTGGAAACCGACAGGGGTTCACCCCCTGTGAACCACTGGGGAGCGTGCCGCACGGGCTGAAAGGCCTGCTGTGTTCCGCCGTTCGCCTGGGCAGCCCTTGTTTCAAGGGACACCAGTTCATAGGACTGCCAACATGTACCAACGCAATATCCTCGTCAGCCAGGCCGACCCTGAAATCTGGGCCGCCATCCAGGCCGAAAACGTTCGCCAGGAACAGCACATCGAGCTGATCGCCAGCGAAAACTATGCCTCCCCCGCCGTCATGGCCGCCCAGGGCTCGCAGCTCACCAACAAGTACGCCGAAGGCTATCCCGGCAAGCGCTACTACGGCGGCTGCGAGAACGTGGACGTGGTCGAGCAATTGGCCATCGACCGCGTGAAGAAGCTCTTCGGTGCCGAAGCCGCCAACGTGCAGCCCAACTCCGGCTCGCAGGCCAACCAGGCCGTGCTGCTGGCCTTCCTCAAGCCCGGCGACACCATCCTCGGCATGAGCCTGGCCGAAGGCGGCCACTTGACGCACGGCATGCCGCTGAACATGAGCGGCAAGTGGTTCAACATCGTCTCGTACGGCCTCAACGACAAGGAAGAGATCGACTACGACGCGCTCGAAGCGAAGGCCCGTGAACACAAGCCCAAGCTGATCATCGCCGGCGCATCGGCCTATTCCCTGCGCATCGACTTCGAGCGCTTCGCAAAGATCGCCAAGGAAATCGGCGCGATCTTCTGGGTGGACATCGCCCACTACGCCGGCCTCGTGGTCGCGGGCCAGTACCCCAACCCCGTGCCCCATGCCGACGTGGTCACCTCCACCACGCACAAGAGCCTGCGCGGCCCGCGCGGCGGCATCATCCTGATGAAGTCCGAGCACGAGAAGGCCATCAACAGCGCCATCTTCCCCGGCCTGCAAGGCGGCCCGCTGGAACACGTGATCGCCGCCAAGGCCGTGGCCTTCAAGGAAGCGCTGGAGCCGGGCTTCAAGGCCTACCAGGAACAGGTCGCCAAGAACGCCAAGGTGTTCGCCGAAACGCTGATCGAGCGCGGCCTGCGCATCGTGAGCGGCCGAACCGAGAGCCACGTGATGCTGGTGGACCTGCGCGCCAAGGGCATCACCGGCAAGGAAGCCGAAGCCGCCCTGGGCAACGCCCACATCACCATCAACAAGAACTCGATCCCCAACGACCCTGAGAAGCCGATGGTGACCAGCGGCATCCGCGTGGGCACGCCGGCCATCACGACGCGGGGCTTCAAGGAAGAGGAAACGCGCCTCACCGCCAATCTCCTGGCCGATGTGCTGGACAACCCGCGCGACGAGGCCAACCTGGCCGCGGTGCGGGCCAAGGTGCACGCGCTGACCTCGCGCTTTCCCGTCTACGGCTGATCCATGCCCCGCTCTCCGCTCAGCGCCGCCTGCCCTGGCCCAACCGGGGCAGAACGGGCGCTGGCGCCAGCCTCGGCCCTCTCGGCGGCCCTTCTCCGCCGGCATGATGGGAGGGCCTTCCGATGAAGTGCCCTTTCTGCAGCCACCCCGAAACGCAGGTGGTGGAAACGCGGGTGGCCGAGGACGGGGATTTCGTGCGCCGCCGCCGCCAGTGCGGCGCGTGCGACAAGCGCTTCACCACCTACGAGCGGCCGGAAGTGAACTTTCCGTCCATCGTGAAGAAGGACGGCCGGCGCATCGAATACGAGCGGGCCAAACTGCTGGCCTCGTTCAACCTGGCGCTGCGCAAGCGCCCGGTCAGCACGGTGCAGATCGACAGCGCCATCGAGCGCATCGAGGAAACGCTGCTCAACCTGGGGCAGCGCGAAGTGCCTTCCAGCCAGATCGGCGAGTGGGTGATGCGCGAGCTCAAGAAGCTGGACAAAGTGGCCTACATCCGCTTTGCCAGCGTGTACCGCAGCTTCGAGGACATCGACGACTTCCGCGCGCTCGTGGACGAAGTGCGCAAGTAGGAATCGATGGCCTGGGGTCTTTCGGCCCCTCACCGCATGACTACCATGCGGCGGTAGCTATCGATTTCATAGCAAACGAAAAACGGCGCGCTGTCTGACAAGGCAGGCGGACACGTGGCCGCCTCTGCGTTCTAAACTGGGCCGCTTCGTCCGCCGGAGCGGTCTGCGTGCCCGGCGTCCTCGCTACGACCCGCGTCCGCCGCCCTCGCTCCATGGAATCCCAGCCGCCGATTTCCAACCATTTCACTTCGCCCGCATCCGCTGCCCAGACCCTCAGCGGGCCTGCCTACCGCCACACCTGGCAATTCTTTCGCGCCGGTGGCGTGGACCAGGTCACCATCCGCACCGGCGCCGATATCGCCCACCTGGCCGAGCTGGACCAGAAACTCTGGGTGGCCCTGGCCTGCCCCACGCGCGGCATCGAGTTCGACCCACGCACGCTGGACCTGATCGACACCGACAAGGACGGGCGCATCCGCCCGCCAGAACTGCTGGCGGCCTGCGCCTGGGCCTGTGCCCGGCTGGGCGACCCCGACCTGCTGGCCCGGCCGGCCGATGCACTGGATCTGGAGGCCATCGACGCCACCACGGACGAGGGTGCCGCGCTGGTGGCGCAGGCGCGGCGAATCCTCGCGCTGGCCGACCAGCCCGAGGCCACCACCATCACGCTGGCCCAGGTGCTGGAACGCAGCGAACAGCTGAGCGCCATGCGCTTCAACGGCGATGGCGCGATCACGCCGGACACGGCGCAGGACGACACCCCGGCGCGGGAGGCCATCGAGCAGATCATCGCCACGCACGGCAGCGTGCCCATCGAGCAGAAACCCGTGAAAGGCGTCGCCCAGGAGGCCCTGAACGGGGTGGACCGCGCGCATGCCGAGGCCTTCTTTGCCGAGGTGGCGAAATGGCACGGCTGGTCGGCCCAGGCCAATGACCGCACCGCCGGACTGGCGCTCGGCGATCGCACGCTCGCCGCCACGCAGGCGATGAACGCGGTGCGGCACAAGATCGACGATTTCTTCGCGCGGTCCCGGCTCGCCGCCTACGATCCGCGCGCGGCGGCGGCACTCAACCCCACACAGGAGGAATACGCCGCGATGGCGGGGGTCGATCTGGATGCATCGTCCCCCGCGGTGGCCGCCCTGCCCCTGGCGCCCATCACGCCCCATGGCGCCCTGCCCCTGGCGCGCGGCACCAATCCCGCCTGGGCACAGGCCCTGCAGACCTTCCGGGAGCAAGCGGTGGAGCCGCTGCTCGGCCGCCCCGCCGAGGCGCTGACCGAAAAAGAATGGGAGCAGGTGCAGAAGGCCCTGGCCCCCTGCCAGCAATGGCTGGCCGACAAGCCGGCCACCCGGCTGGATGCGCTCAAGGACGACGCCATCCGCCAGTTGCACGAGAGCGGCGTGCGCGAGCGCGTGATGGCCCTGATCGAGCAGGACGAGGCCGAGAAGGCGCACAACACACAGATGCTGGACCTCGAGAAGCTGCTGCGCTTTCGGCGCGACCTGCTCGTGCTGCTGAACAACTTCGTCTCGTTTTCGGCGTTCTACCAGCGCGAGGGCGCGATCTTCCAGGCCGGAACGCTGTACCTGGACGCGCGCAGCTGCGACCTGACCGTGCAGGTGGCGGATGCGGGCAAGCACGCCAAGCTCGCTGGGCTGGCCAAGACCTACCTGGCCTACTGCGACTGCACGCGCAAGGGACAGAAGATGACCATCGTGGCGGCGTTCACGGCGGGCGACGTGGACTTTCTGTTCGTGGGGCGCAACGGCGTCTTCTACGACCGGCAGGGCCAGGACTGGGACGCCACCATCACCAAGCTGATCGAGAACCCGACCAGCATCGCGCAGGCGTTCTTCTCGCCCTACAAGAAATTCCTGCGGATGATCGAGGAGCAGGTGGCCAAGCGGGCCTCGGCCAGCGATGCGCGGGTGGAAAAGTCCCTGGGCGCCACGGCCGGGCAATTGGCCAACACGCCGCTCAAGGCTGGCGGCACCACGCCCGCCGCCTCCACCGTGGTGGAGCCCGGGCGCCGCACCGACGTGGGCACGGTGGCGGCGATCGGCGTGGCGTTGGGCAGCATCAGCGCCGTGCTGGTGGGCATCTTCGGCAAGTTCGTGGACCTGGGGGTGTGGATTCCGCTGGCGCTCGTCGGCATCGTGCTGGCCATTTCCGGGCCGAGCATGCTGATCGCGTGGCTCAAGCTGCGCCAGCGCAGCCTGGGGCCGATCCTGGACGCGAGCGGCTGGGCCATCAATGGCCGCATGCGCATCAACACGCGGCTGGGGGGCTCGCTGTCGCAGACGGCGCATGTGCCCGCCAACGCACGCCGGTTGCTGGACGATCCGTTCGCCGAATCGCGCCGGCCGGTGTGGCTGGCGGCGGGGGGATTGCTGGTCGTCGCCGTGCTGGCGGTGGCCGCCTGGCGCTGGTACCGGCTGGAGCATGCGCCGGCACCGGTCCCTGTCACCGCCCCCGTTGCCACCACGGGCAGTGCACCGGCCACGGCAACCCCCGGTGCACCGGCGGCGTCGGT
>NZ_BAAJYS010000012.1:0-40456 GCF_057543315.1 Acidovorax sp. KPB24-07 | reverse complement strand
TGCTGGCGGGCGGCCAGTCGGCCGCGGTGGACGACGGCGAACCCGGCGGCACCGCGGGCCGGCCGATGCTGGAGGTGCTGCGCCACCAAGACCTCGAAGGCGTGCTGGCCACCGTGGTGCGCTATTTCGGCGGCGTCAAGCTGGGTGCGGGCGGGCTGGTGCGGGCCTACACCGACACCATCGCGCAGGCGCTGCTGCCGGCGGAGAAGGTGCCGCTGCAGCGCATGGTGGTGCTGCAGTGCGAGGTGCCCTACGCCCTGGAGGGCCTGGTGCGCCGCGAGGTCGAGGCGGCCGGCGCCACGCTGGGCGAGGTGGCCCACGGCTCGCTGGTGGCCGTGCGCATCCAGTTGCCTCAGCCGCAGGAGGCGGCGTTCGTGCAGCGGCTGAACGACGCCTGCCAGGGCCGGATCGGCTGGATCGCGCCGTAGCGCCGCCATCGCCTGCGCCGAAAGTGCCCTGCACCTACAGGCCCCACCCTGCGGCCCGGGGACACTCAGCCATTCGCCACCCCTGAGGAGATCGACCCATGAGCCCACCCCTGGACGCCATCATCATCGGCGCGGGATCGGCAGGCCTTGCCGCGTTGCGCGAGGTTCGCAAACGCACCGACCGCGTGCGGATCGTCAACGATGGCCCCTGGGGGACCACCTGCGCGCGGGTGGGCTGCATGCCCTCCAAGATGCTGATCGAAGCGGCCAACGCCTACCACCGGCGCCACGCATTCGACACCTTCGGCCTGCGCGGCGGGGACGGCCTCTCCGTCGACATGCCTGCCGTGCTGGAGCGCGTGCGCGCCCTGCGCGACGAGTTCGTGGCGGGCACCGAGAAGGCATCGGCGGTCGGCGACCAGGGCATTTCGGGCCACGCGCGGCTGCGCGGCCCGGGCACGGTGGAAGTGGGAGGCAAGACCTACCATGCCCGCAGCGTCATCATCGCCACCGGCTCGCGCCCCATCATTCCCGAGGAATGGCTGGCGTTCGGTGACCGCATCCTGACCACCGACACCCTCTTCGAGCAGCCCACCCTGGGGCCGCGCGTGGCGGTCATCGGGCTGGGACCGCTGGGCGCGGAACTGGCGCAGGCCCTGTCGCGGCTGGGCGTGGAAGTGGCGGCGTTCTCGACCGGGCCATCGCTGGCCGGGCTGTCCGATCCCGACATCCTCGGTGCGCTCCAGGGCGTGCTGAAAGACGAATTCGTCGTCAGCGTGGGCGAGGAGGCCCGCTTGCGCGAAGTTCCGGGCGGCATCGAGGTCAGCAACGGCAGCACCACGGTGGTGGTGGACCAGGTGCTGGCGGCCATGGGGCGGCGGCCGAACATCGAACACCTCGGCCTCGATACCCTGGGCATCCCCCTGGACGCGCACGGAAAGCCGCCCGTGGATGCGCGCACCATGCAGATCGCGGACCTGCCCGTGTTCATGGCCGGCGATGCCGACGACCGCCGGCCGCTGCTGCACGAGGCCTCCGACGAGGGCCACATGGCCGCACTGAACGCCATGGCACCCGAGCCGCAGTGCTTTCGCCGGCGCACGCCGCTGTCCATCGTGTTCACCCAGCCCAACGCGGCGGTGATCGGCCAGGCCTGGAAGGACCTGAAAGACGGCGAATTCGTGACGGGCTCGGTGGATTTCTCCCGCCAGGGCCGCGCACGCGCGGCGCAGCACAACCAGGGCCGCCTGAACGTGTATGCGGAGCGCGAAAGCGGCCGCATCCTGGGCTCGGAGCTTTGCGCCCCCAGCGGAGAGCACATGGCGCATCTGCTGGCGCTGGCCATCGACCGGTCGCTCACGGTGCAGGACCTGCTGCGCATGCCGTTCTACCACCCGGTCCTGGAGGAAGGACTGCGCACCGCGCTGCGCGATGCGGCTTCGCACCTGCCCAGCGGCAGCGCTTCGGACCTGTCGGCCTGCTCCGCCTATGGGGCCAGCGCGCTCGATTGAATATTTCGCCTCCGCCCGGGCTTCAGTTCCGGGCGGGGGTGCCGAAAAAGGAGGGGTCTTTGCCTTCGCCTCGCCCCGAGGCCCCAACAGGAGCACCCCATGGATGTCGCGCTTTCCCAGTCGGTCGTCAACACCGCAACGGCCATGGCCAGCCAGAAGAATTCCGATGCCCTGAACATCCGGGTGCTGAAAAAGGCGCTGGACACGCAGGAGGCCTCCGCCACCTTGCTGATCGAATCGATGAAGCAATCGATGCCCCAACCGGCACTGGCCACCTCCGGCGCGCTGGGCACCCAGGTCAACACGTTCGCCTGAGCCGGCGGCCCCGAGGGGCCTGCGCTTTACGGGGAGGCGGTCTTATGGTGAAAGCCGCGATCTGATTCACCCAAACCACCGGCAGGTGAAACTTAGAATACTCTTTTAGCCAAAAAAGAGTATAAACAGGATCATGACCAACGATCTGATCCACAGCCTGACCGTGGCCCGAAAGGCCAGCCAGCTCACCCAGGCGGAGCTGGCCGAACGGGCCGGCCTCTCGCGCATGACGGTGCAGCGCACCGAAGGGGGCGACCTGGACCCCCGCTATTCCACCCTGACGGAAATGGCCCGCGTGCTGGGAATGGACATCATCGCCGTGCCCAGCACCCTTCGGCCGAGCCTGCAGGCCTTCATCCAGTCGGGCGGCAAATTCCTGGGACAGCCCCAGGGCGTGGATGCCCCGCCTTCGGTGATCGACAGCCTGCGCAAAGAAGGCTGAGCGCGGCCGGCTGACCCGCCATGAGCACCTCCATCCGCTACCTGCGCCTGTACCTGCATCGCCCGGCCGGCCAGGGTGCCGGCCGCATGGCGATCGGCTACCTCTCGCAGTACGGCGACATCCTGCGCGTGTCGTTCGATGCCAGCTACATCAACGACCCCGGCCGCCCCACCCTGTCGCTCAGCTTTCAGGGCGAGACCGAGGCCGCCACGCAGCAGATCCTGGCTTCGGCGCGCGACGCCCGGCTGGTGCGCACCGATGGCCGCTGGCCGGTGTACTTCCAGAACCTGCTGCCCGAAGGCCACAACCGCGAGCGCCTCGCGCGCGAGCGCGGCTGCACGCCCGACGACGAGTTCGAGCTGCTGGCCGCCGCGGGCCACGATCTGATGGGCGCGCTGGAGGTGGAGCCCGTGCCCGCACAGGACGGCGTGCCCGACGTGGTTCGCCACTGGCACACCACCCAGGGCCTGGACGTGCTGGAGCCGGGCTTCGTCGAATACCCCGTGGAGGACGCGGCCTCGCTGCCCGGCGTGGTCACCAAGTTCAGCGCGGTGCAGGAAGGGCGACGCTACACCGTGCACCGCAAGGGCGCGGCCGGCAGCGTGATCCTGAAGCTGCCCACCACCGCCCACCCCGACCTGGTGGCCAACGAACACGCCGGCTACCAGCTGTGCCGGGCGCTCGGCCTGGACTGCGCCCAGGCGGATGTCATCACCCGCGCCGAGGCCGATCTGCCCGATGCCGTGCCCTTCGACGAGATCCTGGCCGTGCAGCGGTTCGACCACCTGCCCGGCGGCCAGCGGGTGCACATGGAAGAGTTCAACCAGGTGCTGGGCTACACGCCGCGGCAAAAGTACGGCAAGGGCATCCTGCAGGACTACGCCACCATGCTGCGCGTGCTGGACCGCCTGAGCCACCAGCCCGTGCACGACACCCGCGAGTTCCTCGCCCGCATGGTCGCCTTCATCCTCATGGGCAACACCGATGCGCACCTCAAGAACTGGGCGCTGGTCTACCCTGACGGGCGCGCACCGCAGCTGTCGCCGCTGTACGACCCCGTGTGCGTCGCCGCGTTCTTCGAGGGCATGCCCGAAAGCCAGTACGCGGTGAACCGGGCCATCGACAAAACCCTGCGCGCCTTTTCATGGGACGACATGGAAGGGCTGATCAAGGCCGCCGGCCTGCTGCGGGCGCCGCGCCATCTTGCGCTGCTGCGCGATTCGGTGCGCCTGGCCCAGCAGGCATGGCCCGAGCGCATCGCCGACGCACCGCCCGCGATGCGCCGGTCGGTCGCGGAGCGCCTGGCAGGCGGTGTCGCGCTCACACGGAACTGAAAGCACAACTCCCAGCATGACCACCCCATCATTGAACCCAGCCGATCCCCTTTGCCCGCCCGGCGAGCGCGGTGCCTTGCAGGTGCCCTACCTCAAGCGCTGCTGGTCCCGCTGGATGGCGGCGCGCCAGGGCCTGCCCACGGGCGAGTACGCGGAATCCCATCGCACGCAGATCGTGCTCGCGGCAATGGGCCTGGGCCTGGAGCAGACCATGCAGCACGTGCTGTGGCATGCGCCGGAGTTCGCGGACTTCGAGGACTGGATCGTGCGCACCGCCGGGGCGCCCGATGCCTCCACCATCGCCCGCATCCAGGCGCTGGTGGACGGCGGGCCGGTGCCTGACGCCGCAGCCCGGCTGCATGCCCAGGTCGACACCATGCCACCCGTGCTGGATGCCGACGACTTGGCGCACTGGGACGAGCACGGCTACGTGATCGTGCGGCAGGCCGTGGCGCCCGACGACAGCGCCGCCGCGGCGCAAGTGGTGTGGGAGGCGGTGGGCGCCACGCCGGACGATGTCGAATCGTGGTACCGCAACGCCCCGCGCAACATCATGGTGCAACTGTTCCAGCACCCCGCGTTCGACGCGAACCGCCGGGCGCTACGCATCCACAAGGCGTTCGCGCAACTGTGGGGCACCGCCGACCTGTGGCGCAGCACGGACCGTTGCGGTTTCAATGTGCCGGAGCGCCCCGGCCACCCTTACCAGGCGCAGGGGCTGCACTGGGATGTGAGCCTGGAGCCACCCATTCCGTTTTGCACCCAGGGCATCCTGTACCTCACGGACACGCCGCCCGAACAGGGCGCGCTCACCGTGGTGCCGGGCTTTCACCGCCAGGTGGAAGGGTGGCTGGCCGGACTGCCGCCGAACGCCGATCCGCGCAGGCAGGATTTCCAGGCGCTGGGCGCCCGGCCCATCGGCGCAGGGGCCGGCGATCTGGTGATCTGGCAACAGGCGCTGCCCCACGGCGCCAGCCCCAACCGCGGTGCGCGGCCCCGTCTGGTGCAGTACATCAACATGATGCCCGCCGACGTGCCGATTCAGGCGATCTGGCGCTGAGCAGCCTCCACCATCCCCTATCGGGGCGTGCCCGAAACCCGCCAGATGGCGTTGCCCACGTCATCGGCCACCAGCAGCCCGCCGCGCGCATCCAGCGCCACGCCGACGGGACGGCCATAGGCATCGCCTTCGGGGCTGAGGAATCCGGTCAGCACGTCGATCGGCTGGCCCTTGGGCTGGCCGTTTTCGAACGGCACGAAGACCACCTTGTAGCCACTGCGCGGCTTGCGGTTCCACGAGCCGTGCAGGCCCACGAAGGCCCCCTGGGCCAGTTGCTGCGGCAACCCGTTGCCGGCCGAGGGCGGGCCCGAAAAGGCCAGCCCCAGGGGCGCCACGTGGCTGCCCAGCGCATAGTCGGGTGCGATGGCCTTGGCGACCTGGTCCGGCTGGGGCGGCTTCACCCGCACATCCACATGCTGGCCGTAGTAGCTGTAGGGCCAGCCGTAGAACGCGCCCTCCTTCACCGAGGTGAGGTAGTCGGGCACGAGGTCGCTGCCGATCTCGTCGCGTTCGTTCACCACTGTCCACAGCGCGCCGCTGCCGGGGGCCCAGCCCAGGCCGTTCGGATTGCGCAGGCCGCTGGCGAAGATGCGGTGGGTGCCGCTGGCGCGGTCCACCTCCCAGATGGCGGCGCGGCCTTGCTCGGCCTCGATGCCGTTCTCGGCCACGTTGCTGTTGGAGCCCACGGTCACATAGAGCTTGCGGCCGTCAGGGCTGGCGATGAGGTTCTTGGTCCAGTGGTGGTTGAACGGCAGGCCGGGCAGGTCCACCACCTTGGTGGCGGGCGCGGTGATGGTGGTCTGGCCCGCCGTGTAGGGAAAGCGCACCACCGCATCGGTGTTGGCGACGTAGAAATCGCCCCCCACCAGCGCCATGCCGAACGGGGAATGCAGGCCCTGCAGGAACACGCTGCGCGTTTCCGCAAAGCCATCGCCGTCGGTGTCGCGCAGCAAGGTGATGCGGTCGGCCGACGGCGCGCCCGAGCCCGCGCGGCCCATGACCTTGCCCATGACCCAGTTGCGCACGTTCTTCACCAGCCCCTGGTCTTCCTTGGGCTTGGCCGGCGTGTTGCTCTCCGCGACCAGCACGTCGCCGTTGGGCAGTACGTACACCCAGCGCGGATGGTCCAGCCCCTTGGCCAGCGCGGTGACCTGCATGCCCGCCATGGGCGTGGGCTGCATGCCGTCGGGCCACCCCTTGGCAGGTGCGATGTGAACGGTGGGGATCAGGGTCTTGTGGGGTTCGGGCAGCGTGGGCGACGGGCCCACGCCGGCCTCGGGCGGCAGCCGTGCCGTATCGCCGCAGCCGGCCAGGGCCCCAGCCAGCGCGCAGCCCAGGACGGCGACAGGCCAGCGGGCGGTTGAAAACGGGGGGAGATGGGAGCGTCGCGCGTGCATGGGAGAACCTGCCTTCTGTGCTGTGTTGGGGTGCCGATCGCGGCGGATGCGCCGCGATGCGGGCCAGTGTGCCGCGCTGGCACCACCGCCCCTGTCAGCCATGGGCGCGAACGCGCCGGACGGGTCTCCCATCCCCTCCCCTCTCCGGCATGCAGCGGGCCCGGGCGCCAGGGCACCGGGCCGCGTCATGCCACCGCGCGGTGTCAGTCCACCTTGATGTTGGCGGCCTTGATCACCTGCGCCCACTTGGCGACTTCGGCCTTCTGGAAGGTGGCGATCTGCGCGGTCGTCATGTCGGCCGGCTCCATGCCGAAGCTCTTGAGGCGGGTCTGCATGTCCGGCTGCGCGAGGATCTTGCGGATCTCGGTGTGCAGGCGGGTCACGACCGGCTCGGGCGTGCCGGCGGGTACGAAGATGGCCTGCCACGACTGCACCTCGAAGTCGGCCAGGTCCTTCAAGCCGGATTCGGCCACGGTGGGCACGTCGGGCATCGAGCCCAGGCGCTTGGCCGAGGTGACGGCAATGGCGCGCAACTTGCCGCTCTGGATGTGCGGCGCGGCCACGACGGTGGTGTCGAACATCATGTCCACCTGCCCGCCGATCACGTCCTGGATGGCCGGACCGCTGCCCTTGTAAGGCACGTGGGTGAACTTCACGCCCGACTTGTAGGCCAGCAGCTCCAGCGCCAGATGCTGCGAGGTGCCGGTGCCGGCCGAGGCGGACGACAGGCCGCCCGACTTGCCGCGGGCCGCGTCCAGCACGTCCTTCAGGGTTTTGTAGGGGCTGCTGGCCGCCACCACCAGCACCACCGGGTTGGTGCCGATGAGCGTGACGGGCGCGAATGACTTCACCGGGTCGTAGCCCAGCTTCGGGTACAGGCTCACGTTGATGGCGTGCGAGCTGATGGTGCCGCCCAGCAGCGTGTAGCCGTCCGGTGCCGCGCGGGCCGCGATTTCCGAGCCGACGCTGCCGCCCGCCCCGCCCTTGTTGTCCACCACCACGGTCGTGCCCAGGGCGGTGCCCAGCTGCTGGCTGATCAGCCGGCCCAGCGTGTCGGTGGTGCCGCCCGCCGCGAACGGTACAAGGTAGGTGATGGTCTTGCCCGTGGGCCAGGTGCCCTGCGCGAAAGCGGGCAGGCCGATGAAGCTGCCGGCGGCGGCCGCAGCGGCCGCGGCGGCGATGAAGGTTCTGCGTTGCATGTGCGTTGTCTCCTGGTTTTGAAAAATCAGACCGCTCCGCGCGTTTCCACGTAGAGCGAATAGATCGAGTGGCTGCTGGCCATGAAGAGGCGGTTTTTCTTGGGGCCGCCGAACACGAGGTTCGGGCAACGCTCGGGCAGGCGGATATGGCCGATGGCCTTGCCGGACGGGTTGAACACCATCACGCCGTCCAGGTCCGCGGCGACCGAGTCGGCCGCGCCCGTGCTGCCCCAGCCGCACCACAGGTTGCCGTCTTCATCGACCTTGAATCCGTCCAGCGCGCCCGCCCCGCCCTCGATCAGCACAGTCGGGTTGGCCAGACCCTGGCGGGCGGTGACGTCGTAGCGCACGATCTGGCGGCGGTTGTCGGCCGTGCGCGCCACGAGGTAGAGCTGCTTTTCGTCCGGCGTGAACGCCAGACCGTTGGGAAAGCGCGCCTCCAGCACGCGATCCAGCCGGCCGGACGGATCGATGCGGTACAGCGCATGCGGAAGCTCGGAGACGGCCTTGTCGCCCTCCCAGTGGCCGCCGATGCCGAACGGCGGGTCGGTGAACCAGACCGAGCCGTCGCTCGGGCAGACGATGTCGTTGGGCGAGTTCAGGCGCTTGCCCTCGAAGCGGTCGGCCAGCACGGTGATGCTGCCGTCGTACTCGGTGCGGGTCACGCGGCGGGTCAGGTGCTCGCACGCCAGCAGCCGGCCCTGGCGGTCGCGGCCCAGGCCGTTGGAGAAGTTGGAGGGCTGGCGGAACACGCCGGTCTGCCCCGTGGCCTCGTCCCAGCGCAGGATGCGGTTGTTGGGAATGTCGGAAAACAGCAGGTAGCGCCCATCGCCGAACCACACCGGGCCTTCGACCCAGCGAAAGCCGGTGGCGATCTGCTCCACGCTGCTGCTGAACAGGCGGTACTTGGCGAATGACGGATCCAGGATCTGCACCGAGGGATCGGGGTAGCGCTGCTGCGGCTTGAAGTCGAACGCCTGGGCCTGCGCGAGGCCCGTGGCCGTGGCGGCCAGCGCGCCGGCCATGAAACGGCGGCGCGATGGCGGGGTCTGGGGGGTGGCGCCTTGTGTCGCTCTTTGCATGGGTTTTGTCTCCGGTCGTGTTTTCAGGAAGCGCGGCGGGCCCCAGACCCCAAAGCCGCGCGGGCGGGCAGGCGCATGCGTACCCACGCACCAAGGCGTCGATGCTTCACGGCAGGTCGACGATCTCGACCCAGTTGGGGTTCTTGCCCGCCGCCACGCGCGTGGGCGTGCCCGGCACGCCGGTGGCTGGATCGATGGGGTGCAGCGACACGCTGTGCGAGTCCTGCCCCGCCGCGATCAGGAAGCGCCCCGAGGCATCGACGGCAAAGCCGCGCGGCGACTTCTCGGTCGGCACCTGGCCGAGCGGCTCGAGCTGCCCGGTGGCCGCATCGACGCGGAAGGTAGACAGCGTGCTCGACGTGCGCTCGGACGCATACAGCGTGCGCCCATCGGGCGACAGGTGCAGGTCGGCCGCCCAGGGCTTGCCGGCGAAGCCCGGCGGCAAGGTGGTGGTGCGCTGCACCTCGCGCAGCGTGCCGCGCTCGGCGTCGTACGCCATCACGTGCAGGGCCGCGTCCAGCTCGTCCACCACGTACATGTACCGCTGCGCCTTGTCCCAGACGAAGTGGCGCGGGCCGGCCTTTTCCGGGGCCACCGCGGTCAGCGCCGGCTCGTTGGCGGTCAGCTTTCCGGTGGTGGCGTCGAAGCGCCAGCTCGACAGATGGTCACCACCCAGGCTGGTGGCGAACACGTAGCGGTTGGCCGCGTCGGCATGGATGGCGTGCGCGTTGGGCGCCGTGGGAATGAGCTGCTGCACCGCGCCCACCAGCCCGTCCTTGTCGATGCTGTTGACGGTGATCTTGTGGCCCGGGTAGGACGCGGCGAACAGCCAGCGGCCGGTGGCATCGGTGTCGATGTTGGCCATGCTGTCCGCCAGGGCGGCCTCGCCCTGCTTCTTCAGGCGGCCGCTGGCCGGATCGATGGCCAGCGTCACCACGCGAAAAGGCTGCGAGCGCAGCGCCACGTACAGCTGGCGCTTGTTGGGTGAGACCGCCATGGGCATGGCCTGGCCGCCCACGGTCACGGTCTCCACCGGCTGGAGTTTGCCGGCGGCGCGATCCAGTTCGTACACCGACACGTCCTGGCTGTCGGCGTTCGACACATAGACCCAGGTGGCGGCCGAGGCCGCGCCGCTGGCCGCCATCAGCGCGGCGGCGGCCACGGGGGCCAGCGCCACCGCGCGCAGGAAGGAAGAAGAAATCGCCATGGATCGCTCTCTTTCCGGGGTCACTTGACCACCATGAACATGCTGGGCAGCCAGGTCGAGAAGCCCGGCACGAAGGTCACGAGGGCCAGCGCGAAGATCAGCGCGCCGTAGAAAGGCCAGATCGTGCGCATCACCGTGCCCACCGACACGCCGCCGATTGCGCAGCCCACGAACTGGGTGGTGCCCACGGGCGGCGTGTTCAGGCCCAGCGCGCAGTTGATCAGCATGACGATGCCGAACTGCACCGAGCTCATGCCGTAGTGCTGGGCGATGGGCAGGAAGATCGGCGTGCACAGCAAGATGGTGGCCGCCATGTCCAGGAACGTGCCCAGCACGAACAGGATGATGTTGATCAGCAGGAAGATCACCCACGGCGTGCTGGTCACCTGCGACAGCATCTGGCCCGTGAGTTCGGCCACGCCGTACAGGCTGATGAGGTAGCCGAAGGTGCTGGAGATGCCGATCAGCAGCAGGATCACGCCCGTGGTACGCACCGCCTTCGAGGCCGCCTTGATGAAGTGCTCCCACTTCAGCGTGCGGTACAGGAACACGGTCAGGCCCAGCGCATACAGCACGGCCACGGCCGCCGATTCGGTGGCGGTGAAGATGCCCGAAAGAATGCCCCCCAGGATCAGCACGACGATGAACAGCCCCGGCAGCGCGGCGGCGAACGAACGCCCGACGATCTGCCAGCCCGGGAACGTGCCCGCGGGGTAGCCGCGCTTGACGGCCACGAGGTAGGCCGCGGCCAGGTTGCTGATGGTGAGCACCAGCGCGGGAATCAGCGCCGCGAGGATCAGCGCCGCGATGGACACCTTGCCGCCGGCCGCCAGCGAATAGATGATGAGGTTGTGGCTGGTGGGCATGAGCGCCCCCACCAGCGCCGCGTGCGTCGTCACGTTGACGGCGTAGTCGGCGTGGTAGCCCTCCTTCTTCATCATCGGGATCATCACGGCGCCCATGGCCGACACGTCCGCCACCGGCGAGCCCGAGACGCCGCCGAACAGCGTGCAAGCCACCACGTTGGACATGCCCAGCCCGCCGCGCACGTGGCCCACCAGGTTGCGCGCGAAGTTGACGATGCGGTCGGCGATGCCGCCGTACAGCATCAGCTCGCCCGCGAAGATGAAGAATGGAATCGCCAGGAACGAGAAGATGCCCATGCCCGAGGTCATCTGCTGGAAGCCGACCTCCAGGGGCAGGCCTTCGTACAGCAGGGTGGCCAGGGCCGACAGGCCGATGGAAAACGCCACGGGCACGCCCAGCAGCAGAAACAGCGTGAACGACACGCTCAGGATCAAAAGTGGCACGGTCATGGTTTTTCTCAGCCCCAGGCAGGTTCGACTTCGCGGCCCTGGGCCAGCGCGATGATGTGTTCGATCGAGAACATCACGATCAGGACGCCCGCGATCGCGGCCGGCACGTATTTCCAACCTTCGGAGATCCACAGCGTGGGTAGCCGGTAGTCCCACACTGACTGCGCGAGCGACGCGCAGCTGTAGGCCATCACGGCGCCGAACACGAGCACCAGCGCATGGATGAGGTATTCCATCTTCAGGCGCAGCCAGTCGGGCGCCAGCACCAGGAACGATTCGAGCCCGATGTGGCCGGCATCGCGCACGCCCACCGCCACGCCGAACATGGTGACGTAGATCACCAGCAGCAGGGCCAGGCTTTCCGCCCAGGTGGGCGTGTTGTTGAGCACATAGCGTCCGAACACCTGCCAGCTCACGGCGCAGATCACTGCGACCAGGCCGAGGATGCCCAGCCACATGCAGACGCGGGCGAGCGTGCGGCAAATTTGGGTATACATGTTGTTATGAGTAAAAAAGGCCCCTGGCGCAATATCCACTAGGGCACCATGCTATTGATTTAAGAGCAAAAAAAGCCCACTTCAGGAAGTGGGCAGAAAGGGACTTACTGGGTTTCCTGAACGCGCTTGACCAGGTCCTTGAGCTTGGCGTCCGGGATGAACTTGTCGTACACGGGCTTCATCGCGGCCTGGAACGGGGCCTTGTCGATTTCGATGATCTCGGCACCGCCGGCCTTCACCGTCGCCAGCGACTTGATCTCGCGCTCGGCCCATTGCTTGCGCATGTAGGGCACCGACTCCTTGGCGGCCTGGCGGATCCAGCCCTGCTCTTCGGGCGACAGGCGGTCCCAGGCGCGCTTGGAGAACAGCAGCATCTCGGGGGCCATGGAGTGCTCGGTCTTGGTGTAGTACTTGGCCACTTCGAACGAACGCGAGCTCTCGTACGTGGGGTAGTTGTTCTCGGCCGCGTCGATCAGGCCGGTCTTGAGGCCGGTGTACACCTCGCCCATGGGCATGGGGGTGGCGTTGGCGCCCATGGCCTCCAGCATCGACACCCACAGGTCGGACTGCTGCACGCGCACTTTCAGGCCCTTCATGTCGGCGAAGCTGCGCACGGGCTTCTTGGCGGTGAACATCGAGCGGGCGCCGCTGTCGTAGTAGGCCAGGCCCACGAAGCCCTGCTTTTCGCAGGCCTTGAGGATTTCCTCGCCGATCGGGCCGTCCAGCACCTTGTGCAGATGCTCGACCGAGCGGAACAGGAACGGCATCGTGGGCACCACGGTCTCGGGGCAGATGTTGTTCATCGCGCCGATGTTGATGCGCACCAGCTGCAGCGCGCCGATCTTGGCCTGCTCGATGGTGTCCTTCTCGCTGCCCAGGGCGCCGTTGTTGAACACCTTGATGGTGTGCTTGCCGCCCGACAGGGCTTTCAGGCGCTCGCCCATGAACTTGACCGCCGTCACGGTCGGGTAGTCGTCGGGGTGGATGTCCGCGGAGCGCAGCTCGGTCGCCTGCGCGGCGCCGAAGCCCAGTGTGAGCGCGGCCAGGGTGGCCAGGGTGGTCTTCAGGAATTTCATTTGTCTGCCTCGTCTCTTTTGCTGTTGGAAATACGTTTTGGGGGAGAAATCGGTAGAGGGACCCAGGCCCCGTTCAGACAGGGGCGGTGAATTCTGGCTCCGGCACGCCCTGCGTACCCGGGCGCAATGCGAAGACACCGCCGGCCAACGGCTGGTCCGACAGGTCCACGCCTGCGGGGCGGATGGAGGTGACGTACAGCGTGTCGAGCTGCGGGCCGCCGAAGGCGCACATGGCAGGCTTTTTCACCGGCACGGCCAGGGACCGGTCGAGCCGGCCGTCGGGGGTGAAGCGGTGCACCAGGCCCGCGTCGTTGCCGCAGATCCAGTAGCCGCCATCCACATCGATCGCCGCGCCATCGGGGCGCCCCGGCAGCGGATTCATGTCGGCGAACAGGCGACGGCGGCTCGGCGTGCCGGTCTCGGTGTCGTAATCGAAGGCCCAGATCGCCTGCACCTGGGGGTGCGAATCGGACAGGTACATCGTGCGCCCGTCGGGGCTGAAAGCGATGCCGTTGGGCACGATCAAATCGCCCAGCGCCAGGTCGGTGCCTGCGCCGGCCGTCAGCTCCTGCGCACCGAACCGGTACACCTTGCCCACGCGGGCGGCGGCGCCCATGTCCTGCAGCATGGTGCCGGCGATGAAACGTCCCTGGCGGTCACAGCGGCCGTCGTTGAAGCGCATGCCCGCCCGGGCGTGTTCGGCCGTGGCCAGGCGCTGCGCCTGCAGCGGTCCGGATGCGGCACCGCCCTGCGGCAGGTCGAGCTGGAACCAGCCGCTTTCCAAACCGGCAAGCCATCGGCCGGGCTGCCCGGCCCAGGGAGCGATGCAGGCGACCATCTCGGGGGCCTTCCACTGCGCCTGCTCGCCGGTCTGCGCGGACCAGCGGTGCAGCACGCCCTGGGGAATGTCGGCCCAGTACAGCGCCTGCCCGGCAGCGCGCCACACCGGGCTCTCGCCCGTCGCGCAGCGCGCATCCAGCACCAGTTCCGCGCTGGCGTTCACGGCGGTCATCCTTCGAACGGGCCCTGGGCCGTGAAGGCCCCGCCCTGGTAGATGGCGGCCGGGTCGGTCGGCGCGGGTGCGGGCTGGGCCTCGACCTGGGCACGAAAGGGTTCGGAGCTGTCCTTGGGCGCGAAGCCCAGGTGCGCTGCCGCATGGTTGTCCCACCACAGATCGCGGTTGGCGGAGGCGCCATACACCACGGTGTGGCCCACGTCCGGGGTGAACAGGGCCTTTTCGACGAGCTGGGTGAGGTCGTCGTAGCTCAGCCAGGAACTCATCATGCGGCGGTCGCGCGGCGCAGGGAACGAGGAGCCGATGCGCAGGCTCACCGTCTCGATGCCGTAGCGGTCGAAATAGAAGCTCGCCATGTCTTCGCCGAACGACTTGGACAGGCCGTAATAGCCATCGGGCCGGCGGCGCGCGTTGGCGTCGATGCGCTCGTCCTGGCGGTAAAAGCCCGTCACATGGTTGGAGCTGGCGAATACCACGCGGCGCACGCCGTGGCGACGCGCGCCTTCGTAGATGTGGAACACGCCCTTGATGTTGGCTTCCAGGATCTGCTCGAAGGGCCGCTCGACCGATACCCCGCCCAGGTGCACGATGGCGTCGCAGCCGGCCACCAGCGCGTCCACCGCAGCCTTGTCGGCCAGATCGCAGGGCACCACCTCTTCATCGGGGCCACGCGAAGGGGCCACGGGGGAGATGTCGGACAGCCGCAGCACCTCGGCATACGGGCGCAATCTTTCGCGCAACACCTGGCCCAGGCCGCCTGCGGCGCCGGTCAAAAGAAGACGGGGTAAACGGGACGGCTGGCTCATGAAGCTCCTCTGGCTAGTATTTGTCATATGTTGTCATACAACGTTCAGCGATTATCATCACCGCCATGGCCGCACCGATAAAGGGATTACCCGCATACCCCGCCCCCACCGAATCAACGGCCCCGAACCTGTCCCCGGCTCCGGTCCGGCGCGCCCGCGGACTGGCCAATGCCGTGGTGGAAGACTTCTCTGGAAAGATCCGCGACCGGCTGCTGACGCCGGGCGACAAGCTGCCCACCGAATCGGAAATCATGCGCGCCCACGACGTGAGCCGCACCGTGGTGCGCGAGGCCCTGTCCAAGCTCCAGGCCGCCGGCCTCGTGGAAACGCGACACGGCATCGGCACCTTCGTTCTGCCCCCGCGCGCCGGCGGCGTGTTCCGCCTGGACCCGTCCGAACTCACGGCGTCGGTGGACGTTCTGGCCGTGCTGGAGCTGCGCATCAGCCTGGAAACCGAGTCGGCCGGCCTTGCGGCCATGCGCCGCAGCGAGACCCACCTGCAGGCCATGCGCCAGGCACTGGACGACTTCGAGCGCAACATGGCCATGGGCGGCGACACGGTGGGGCACGACTTCCGCTTTCACCTGCAGATCGCCGAGGCGACGGGCAACCCGTACTTCGCCGACATCATGAACCACCTGGGCACCACGCTGATTCCGCGCACCCGCATCTCGGGCATCCGCAACGCAGTGCGGGGCCACGAATACCTGAGCCGGGTGAACCGCGAGCACGAAGAGATCTATTCGGCCATCGCCCGCAAGGACCCCGAGTCGGCGCGCGCGGCCATGCGCATCCACCTCACCAACAGCCGCGAGCGCCTGCGCTTGGCGCAGGAGGCGGCCAAAACACCGCCGGCTCCGGTGCAAGCCCCCGCCGCCACACCCGAAGCCTGAAACCCAGCCACTCGCCCAAAGGCCGGGCAGCGCGGGTCATCGTTAACCCGAAGAGCCGCGGAAAAGCATCCTCCGGCGCTTGTGCCTTGCCATTTTTAAGTTGTATGATGACGTACAACAAAAAATGACCCAACCCAAGCAAGGAGACATGCAATGACTTTGAACCGCCGCCACGCCATGGTCTATGGTGCCGCCGCCCTGGCCAGCACCACGGCCATGGGCCAGACCGCCAATTGGCCCACCAAAACGTTGCGACTCATCGTGCCCTACCCGCCCGGCGGCAGTTCGGACATCATTGCGCGCGCCATCAGCCAGCCGCTGTCGGACCTGCTCAAGCAGAACGTCATCGTGGAAAACAAGCCCGGCGCCAACGGCAACCTGGGCGCCGACTTCGTCGCCAAGGCGCAGCCCGACGGCTACACCATGCTGCTGTGCGACGTGGGGGCGCTGGCCATCAGCCCCTCGGTCTATACCAAGCTGCCATTCAACCCCTCCAAGGACCTGCGTGGCGCGACCATGCTGGCCTACTCGCCGCACATGCTGGTGGTGCACCCGTCCGTGCCCGCCAACAACCTGAAGGAACTGATCGCCCTGTCCAAGACGGCCGACCTGAATTTCGCCGTCACCGCCACGGGCAGCGCACCGCACCTGGCCGGCGTGGCGCTGGAGCGCGCCAGTGGCGCCCGCTGGCAATATGTGCCCTACAAGGGCGGCGTGACCGCCATCCAGGACACCATGGCCGGCCAGACCCAGGTGCTGATGAACGGCATGCTCGCCACCCTGCCCCACGTGCAAAGCGGCAAGCTCAAGGTGCTGGCGCTGTCCAAGGCCACGCGCATGCCGCTGCTGGCCGATGTGCCCACCATTGCAGAGCAGGGCATCCCCGGCTTCGAGTCCGGCACCTGGCAAGGCATCCTCGTGCCGCGCGGCACGCCCGATCCGATCGTGCAGCGCCTGAACACGGCCCTCATCTCCGTCATCCGCACGCCGGAAATCCGCTCCCGCCTCGCGGGCCAGGGCGCCGAGGTCGTGACCATGGCCTCCGCCGAGCAGGACAAGTTCTTCGAGAAGGAGCGCGCACGCTGGGCCAGTGTGGTGTCGGCGGCGCAGATCCGGCTCGACTGATTTTTCACTTTTCCCTTTTTCCACCCACTACCCCGTACCGCCATGCAACCTCAAGAACTCAAGACCATCATGGGCTCCGGCCTCCTGTCGTTCCCGCTCACGGACTTCGACGCCCAGGGCCAATTCAACGCCAAGGGCTACGCGGAGCGCCTGGAATGGCTGGCCCCCTACGGTGCCAGCGCTTTGTTCGCGGCAGGCGGCACGGGTGAGTTCTTCTCGCTCACGGCGGACGAGTATCCCGGCATCATCAAGACCGCCGTGGACACCTGCCGCGGCAAGGTGCCGATCATCGCCGGCGCCGGCGGCCCTACCCGCTTTGCCATCCAGTGCGCCCAGGCGGCCGAGAAGGCCGGCGCCCACGGCATCCTGCTGCTGCCGCACTACCTGACGGAAGCCGGCCAGGAAGGCCTGGCCGCGCACGTCGAAGAGGTGTGCAAGAGCGTGAAGTTCGGCGTGATCGTCTACAACCGCGGCCAGAGCCGCTTCACCCCCGAAACGCTGGCACGCCTGGCCGAGCGCAACGCCAACCTGGTGGGCTTCAAGGACGGCGTGGGCGACATCGAACTGATGAACTCCATCTACATGAAGATGGGCGACCGCTTCGCCTACCTGGGTGGCCTGCCGACTGCCGAGGTGTATGCCGCGGCCTACAAGGCACTGGGCACGCCGGTGTATTCGTCGGCCGTGTTCAACTTCATCCCCAAGACGGCGATGGACTTCTACAAGGCCGTGGCCAACGACGATCTGGCGACGCAGCACCACCTGCTGCGCGAGTTCTTCATGCCTTACCTCGAACTGCGCAACCGCATGGCCGGCTATGCCGTCAGCATCGTCAAGGCCGGCGCGAAGATCGTCGGCCACGACGCCGGCCCCGTGCGCGCCCCGCTCACGGACCTCAAGCCCGGCGAAATGCAGGAACTCAAGGCACTCATCGACAAGCTCGGCCCGCAATAAGGCGCCGCGGCTGAAGATCCGGCGCCCGGCCGTGCACGGGCGCCGGTGGGTCAAGCCATCCGCACGGGGCATCCATAAAACCACACCACAACGGAGACAAGAGATGTACAAGAAACTGTTCCTTGCGGCGGCCACGGCCGTCACCCTGCTGGCCCTGGGCGGCTGCGCCACGGCACCGGCCGGCGCCGCCGATGCGCCGCAGTCGGTCGCCACTGCGGCCGAGCGCCTGCGAATCGCCATGATCGATCCGTCCCCCGCCGCGCTGAACCAGCTCGTGGCCGACGACCTGAGCTATGGCCACTCGGGAGGCCGGGTGGACACCAAGGCCAGCTTCATCAGCGACCTGCTCGACGGCAAGTCCGACTTCGTCACCATCGTCATCAGCGACCAGACCATCAAGGTGGTCGGCGACGCGGCCATCGTCCGCCACACCCTGACGGCCGATACCAACGATTCGGGCAAGCCCGGCAAGGTGCAGATCAAGATCCTGGGCGTCTGGCAAAAGCAAGGCGCCGATTGGAAGCTGCTGGCCCGCCAGGCCGTCCGCGCAGCGCCCTGATTCCCCCCCGACGAGGAGGCCGCGCGTGCGGCTTTCTCGTGGGGCTTCGAATTCTTTTTGCTCCCTGCGACCGCTTTCACACCGGCCTGCACCCCAAGGCCCTGGATGCGCCGCCGTACCATCCCCGCCCATGAGCACCACACCCCGGCCCCGCCTCCTTCAAATCGCCCGCCTGCCCCTGCCGGCGCTCGAAGCCGACCTGGCTGCGCAGTTCGACATCGTTTGCCTGTCCGACCAACCCGATCCCGCCGCGTTCCTTGCCGAACGCGGCGCCGACTTCACGGGCGTGGTCACCTCCGCCTCCATTGGCCTGAAACGGGAGGTGATCGATGCCTTGCCGAGCTTGCAGGTCATCAGCAGCTTCGGCGTGGGGTTCGACGCGCTGGACATCGCAGCGGCCAGCGCGCGGGGCATCCAGGTGGGCTACACGCCCGGCGTCTTGAACGATTGCGTGGCCGACCTGGCCTTTGCCCTGCTGCTGGATGTGTCGCGCGGCGTCAGCGCCAGCGACCGCTTCGTGCGGCGCGGCGACTGGACCACCGCCCGGTTCGCGCCCCAGACCCGGGTGTCCGGCAAGCGCCTGGGGCTCGTCGGCATGGGCCGCATCGGGCAGGCCGTGGCCGAACGGGCCTCGGGCTTTCGCATGGAGGTCGGCTACCACAACCGCCGGCCTAGCGCCCAGTCCACCCTGCCCTATTTCGACTCGTTGCTGGAACTGGCCCGATGGGCCGACTACCTGGTGCTGACCGTGGCCGGAGGGGCGGAAACCCGCCATCTGGTCGATCGCGCCGTGCTGGAGGCCCTCGGCCCCCGAGGTTTTCTGATCAACGTGGCACGGGGCAGCGTGGTCGATGAGGCCGCCCTGATCGACGCCCTGGCAGAACGCCGCATCGCGGGCGCGGGCCTCGACGTGTTCGAAAACGAACCATCGGTACCAGCCGCGCTGCTGGCGCTGGACAACGTGGTCCTGACACCGCACACCGCCAGCGCCACCCATGAAACCCGCCGCGCCATGGCCGACATGGTGCTGGACAACCTGCACGCCTTCTACGCCACGGGTGCTGTCCGCGCCCCGGTGCCCAGCACCGGGACGGCTTGAACCCACTTCGCTCCGCCACTCTCCGAAGCCCACACCCATGCCCATTGCCATGCACACCCCTACCGTCACCGAAGTCCGCGTCATTCCGGTCGCCGGGCGCGACGGCATGCTGCTCAACCTGAGCGGCGCGCACGCCCCGTTCTTCACGCGCAACCTGTTCATCCTCACCGACAGTGCCGGGCGCACCGGGGTCGGCGAAGTGCCGGGCGGCGAAAAGATCCGGCAGGCCCTGGAAGATGTCCGGCCCTTGCTCGTCGGGCAGCCGGTGGGCAACCACCTGGCGCTGCTGCAGCAGGTGCAGGCCGCGCTCGCAGGGCGCGACAGCGGCGGACGCGGCCTGCAGACGTTCGACCTGCGCATCGCCATCCACGCCGTCACCGCCGTGGAGTCGGCCTTGCTCGACTTGCTGGGCCAGCACCTGGGCGTGCCGGTGGCCGCACTGCTCGGAGAAGGCCAGCAGCGCGACCGCGTGGAAATGCTCGGCTACCTGTTCTTCGTGGGCGATGCCGGCCAAACCGATCTGCCCTACGTGCGCGCCCAGGATGTGGATGCCACCGAGAGCGACTGGAGCCGCGTGCGCCATCTGCAGGCCCTCACGCCCGAGACCATCGTGCGCCAGGCCGAGGCCGCGCACGCACGCTATGGTTTCAACGACTTCAAGCTCAAGGGGGGCGTGCTGCGCGGCGAGGACGAAGTCCTGGCCATTCGGGCGCTGCATGAGCGCTTTCCCAAGGCGCGCGTCACCCTCGACCCCAACGGCGGCTGGCTGCTCAAGGACGCCGTTCTCCTGTGCCGGGACCTGCACGGCGTGCTCGCCTATGCGGAAGACCCCTGCGGTGCCGAAGACGGCTTTTCGGGCCGCGAGATCATGGCCGAGTTCCGCCGCGCCACCGGGTTGCCCACCGCCACCAACATGGTGGCCACCGACTGGCGCCAGATGGTGCATGCGCTCTCGCTCCAGTCGGTCGACATTCCACTGGCCGACCCGCACTTCTGGACCATGGCCGGCTCGGTGCGCGTGGCCCAGACCTGCCGCGACTGGGGCCTGACCTGGGGTTCGCACTCCAACAACCATTTCGACGTGTCGCTGGCCATGTTCACGCATGTGGCGGCCGCGGCCCCGGGCAAGGTCACGGCCATCGACACCCACTGGATCTGGCAGGATGGCCAGGGCCTGACACAATCGCCGCTGCAGATCGTGGACGGGCATGTGACCGTGCCGACCACCCCGGGCCTGGGCGTTCAGCTCGACATGGCGGCCGTGGAGCGCGCGCACCAGCTCTATCTCCAGCATGGGCTGGGCGCACGCGACGACAGCATCGCGATGCAGTACCTTCACGCCGGCTGGAAGTTCGACCCCAAGCGCCCTTGCCTCGTTCGCTGACCCGCAAGGCTGGCCTAAACTGCTGTCATGCCTTTTTCACACGCATGGCCTGACAACACCGCCCGAAGCCTGCTGCCCTGGATCTTTTTGGGAGCAACAGCCGGCTGCGGCGCGCAGACCCGTGATGTCACCGGTGAAATCGCCGTCAGCAGCGACCTCACCGAACGGGGTTTCCAGACGCCCATCAAGCGCCCCATCGTCCAGGGGCTGCTCACGCTCTACGATGCGACGGGATGGTCGGCCGGCGCCGTGCTGGGAATGCAGACCAACGGCCGCCGCTATGGCCGGGCGATCGTCCGCCTCGCCTACGACGGTGTGCTGTCCAATGACTGGCAGTACCAAGCCGTCACCCAGTACTACGCCTATCCGGACAACCCCACCGCCCAGTTGCTGGACCGGCTGGAAACGGCCCTGAGCTTCAGCTATCGCGATCTGATCACGGCAGGTGCGTCGGTATTTCGATATCCCCACACCCGGGATGCCGCCCGGCCCATGCGGTGGGCCGTGGATCTGGGCGGTCGGCTACCGATCGACGAGCAATTTTCCTTGACGGGCACCATCGGGCTGGCCGAGGTCCGCCCGCAAGACCGTTATGCGTATGGCAGCGTTGGCGCCGCCTGGCGCCAAGGCCCCTGGCGCGCCTCACTCAGCTATTTGGCAACCGACAGTCGGGCCCGACCGTTGTCCCCCGGCAACACTGCAGGCCACTGGTCGTTCATGTGGGCCCGTTCTTTTTGAAGCATCCGCAACCTTTTGGTGCATTGCAGGCACACACGTCGCAAGATTCCACCTTCCAAGACGCTCATCCGCCCGCTTCTACGCCATGGCTGCCCTCTCCTTTCCCGACGATTCAGCCGATCTCGAACTGCTGCATGGCATCGCGTCCGGCGATCGCGCGGCCCTGGCAGCACTGTACCGGGCGTACCACCGCCGACTCTGCCAGTTTCTGACCCGCCTGACCCGCCGGTCCGACCTGATCGAAGAGGTCATCAACGATTGCTTCTGGATCGTCTGGCAAAAAGCGGGCAGTTTCCGTGAAGAGTCGAAAGTCTCCACTTGGATCATGGGCATCGCCTATCGCTGCGGGCTCAAGGCCCTGCGGCAGGACGGGGGAACGGACATGCTCTCCATTGCGGACGACGATCTGGAAGTCCAGCCCAATCTGGCCACTGACCCCGGCGAAGCGAGGGAACTGCGCAACTGGCTGGACAAGGGCATGGAGCGGCTCTCGGTGGACCAGCGGCTGGTACTGGAACTGGCCTATGCCGGCGGGCATTCGCTGGAAGAAATCGCCGTCATCACCCAGTCACCCGTCGGAACCGTCAAAGCGCGCATGTTCCACGCGCGAGTGAAGTTGCGCAACTTGCTGCCGGCCTTGGCCACCCGCAGCACCGCTCAATAGGATTGCACCATGCCCTCCCGTTTTCCTGATTCCCCAAGCCAGGACCGCTCCCATCTACTGACCCAGGAGGCCCTGCCCTGGATCGTCAATGGCCGTGCCAGCGATGAGCAGCGTGCGGAAGTGGAAAAGCACCTGGCACAGTGCGCCGACTGCCGGGACGAACTCCAGACGCAGCAGCAGGTGCAGGCCGCCATGGCATTGGCCCCCATGCGCATGCCCGATGAACAGGCGGGCCTGGACAAACTGCTGGAGCGCATCGAAATGGACGCCCTTTGCGATCAACCGCTGCCTAAACCCATGGCAGGTGCACGCCGGCACGGTGGCCGCCTCACCTATGCACTGGCCACCTTCGCCGTCTTGCAAGCCGTTGCCTTGGCCTTCATGGGACATCGCTTGTCCGAACAGGAACCATCGGCGTTCCAGACATTGAGCAGCCCCCCAGCCCCGGGCACTGCGGCCGCTGGCCAGCCAAACGCCATCCGCGTCGTTCCCGATGGACGCATCACGCTGGCAGACTGGAAGGCGTTGCTGGATTCGCTGAACCTGCAGGTGGTCAGTGGCCCCAACGCGATGGGGGCTTATGCGGTGTCTGCGAAAGACATGCGCCAATCAAATACCCAGGCCCTGGAGCGGCTGCGCAGCACCCCGGGAATGCAGATGGTCGAACCCATCGGAGGCCCGCCATGACCACCCGTCTTCTGACTGCGGCCTTGCTGCTGGCATGCACACTGTCCGGTTGCAGCAGCGTGCCGGCGGAACCTCCTCCCGACGCTAGGACGCTGCAGCCGTCCGGTGAGGCGGGCATGCGTGCCGACAGCACCCGCTACATCATCGTGGCGGTTCCCAATCCGCTGGAACATGTACCGGGCCGCGCGGGCACCAGCCTTTCCAGCTACGGCGCCCCGCCGCGCTACACCATGGGCAACCGCGCGGCAAGGACAGTCCAGGCCATCGCCGTGGACTACGGCCTGCGGGAAGTGACTGCCTGGCCAATCCCGCCGATGAATGCGCACTGCGTGGTGTTCGAGATCAGCGCCACCGCGTCCCGCGACGCGCTGCTGCACGCGCTTTCGCGCGATGCCCGCGTGCAACTGGCGCAGCCCCTGCAGGACTTTTCGGTCAACGCAAGCCCCGAGCCGGAGACTTCGGCCGTGGCCTACAACGACCCCTACATGCCCTTGCAACAGGGCTTTGTGGACATGCAGGTGGCACGTGCGCACAAGCTCAGCACCGGCAAAGGAGCGCACATTGCCGTGATCGACACGGGCGCGCAGACGGAGCATCCGGAGTTGCGCGGGCAGATCGATGCCGCCTACAACCTCGTCGATGAAAATGCCGTGGGCTTTCAGCAAGATCAGCACGGTACCCAGGTCGCGGGCATCATCGCCGCGGCGGGCAACAACCTGCAGGGCATCGTCGGTGTCGCACCCGAGGCAAAGGTGAGCCTCTACAAAGCCTGCTGGTATCCGGCACATCAGCCAGCAGCCGGCGCACGCTGCAATTCGTTCACTCTCGCCAAGGCGCTCGTGGCCGTGATGTCGTCCGATGCGCGCACCATCAACATGAGCCTGGGAGGCCCTGAGGATCCGTTGCTCGGCACGCTGCTGGGCCAACTGGTCAAACAGGGCCGTGCGGTGGTCGCCGCGCTTCCGTCCAACGGAGAGCGCACGGGTTTTCCTGCCGGCGTGCCCGGCGTGATCGTCGTGGGAATGGCCGAAAACGTCAATCTGGCGGCCAAGGGTGTTCTGGCTGCGCCCGGAAAAGACGTGCTCACGCTGCAGCCCCAGGGGCGTTACGACTTCGCCACAGGCTCTTCGATGGCTGCGGCCCACGTGAGCGGGATGATTGCATTGCTCCAATCCAGCGCCCCGCAACTCGACCTCACGACCATTAAGAACCTCCTGCTGGACAGCGAAAAAAGTGTGGGCAGGCCATGGATGGTCAATGCCGAGCGGGCGCTGGAATCCCTGCCGAACCAAGGCCAGCGGCTGGCAAAACGCTGACCAGTCACCGACCAGCCATTCATCTGCCAGAAACGCGCCCTGGCCAAAAGAAAACCCTCCAAATCCGGACAGGACTTCGAGGGTTTCCGCACCAGTAAGCCGATGCCTCTCGGCACCCGCCCAAGTGATTACATGTTGTCGATCATGACCTGGCCAAAGCCAGAGCAGCTCACTTGCGTCGCGCCTTCCATTAGACGGGCGAAGTCATAGGTGACCTTCTTGCTGGCGATCGACTTCTCGATGGACCGGATGATCAGGTCGGCAGCTTCCGTCCAGCCCATGTGACGCAGCATCATTTCGGCCGACAGGATTTCAGAGCCGGGATTCACATAGTCCTTGCCGGCATACTTCGGCGCGGTGCCGTGCGTGGCTTCGAACATCGCCACCGTATCGGACAGATTGGCGCCAGGAGCGATGCCAATGCCGCCCACCTGGGCCGCTAGCGCGTCAGAGATATAGTCGCCGTTCAGGTTGAGCGTGGCCACCACGCTGTACTCGGCGGGACGCAACAGGATCTGCTGCAGGAAAGCGTCCGCAATGCTGTCCTTGATGGTGATGTCCTTGCCCGTCTTGGGGTTCTTGAACTTCATCCAGGGGCCGCCGTCGATCAGCTCGGCACCGAATTCCTTTGCCGCCAGCGCGTAGGCCCAGTCACGGAAGCCACCTTCGGTGAACTTCATGATGTTGCCCTTGTGCACGATGGTCACGCTGGGCTTGTCATTGTCGATGGCGTACTGGATCGCCTTGCGCACCAGTCGCTCGGTTCCTTGGCGGGACACGGGTTTGACGCCAATGCCGGAAGTGTCAGGAAAGCGGATTTTCTTGACGCCGAACTCTTCCTGCAGTATCTTGATGAGCTTTTTGGCCTTTTCGGACTCGGCTTCAAACTCGATCCCGGCGTAGATGTCTTCCGAGTTCTCGCGGAAAATCACCATGTTGGTCTTTTCGGGCTCCTTGACCGGCGAGGGCACGCCCTTGAAGTACTGGATGGGGCGCAGACAGACATACAGGTCCAACTCCTGGCGCAGCGCGACGTTCAGCGAACGGATGCCACCGCCCACGGGCGTGGTCAACGGGCCCTTGATGGACACCACGTAGTCGCGCACGGCGTGCAGCGTCTCTTCCGGCAGCCACACGTCGGGGCCGTAGACCTTGGTTGACTTTTCGCCAGCGAACACTTCCATCCAGTGGATCTTCTTCTTGCCACCATAGGCCTTTGCCACAGCAGCGTCCACGACCTTGAGCATCACGGGCGTGATATCGAAACCAGTGCCGTCGCCCTCGATGTACGGAATGATGGGCTGATCCGGCACGTTCAATGACATGTCGGCGTTGACGGTGATTTTCTGGCCTTCGGCTGGCACCTTGATGTGCTGGTAGCTGCTCATTGAACGGGTCTCTCCGGTGAAACGATGAAGGGGCTTCAGCTGGTTAGGCAAACGCGGTACAGCCGGCAATTCTAAGCCTTAAAAAAATCACATATTTCCTGTCAACGGCCTCCGTGACGGCGCCGTTGTGGAGGTGCTTCGCGGCACTTCGCGCGGCTCCCATCCGAACCTCTTCAAGGAATTGGCATATATGAAAAAACTCCTCGCTGTCCTGGTTGCTGGTCTGTTCGCCGCTGGTGCTTTTGCACAAGGCGCAACGCCAGCCGCACCGGCAACCCCCGCCGTGACTTCCGCCCCCAGCGCCGAGCCAGCCGCCCCCGCCCCCAAGGCGCACGCCAAGGCCAAGGCCAAGAAGCCGGCAGCCCACAAGGTCGCCCACAAGAAGGCCACCAAGAAGCACGCCAAGACGGCTGCCTAAAGAGTAAGCACCATCGTCGGCAAGGCCTTCAGCCCGCGCCGACGCCCTCCAAAAAAGCCCGCCTCCGCGGGCTTTTTTGCCTTTGGCTGCTACCCTTTCGATTCCCATTGCATTTATGGAAAGCCGGATGATGAAATCCTTTCTCGTGCGCGCGGCGGACGGCTCTGAAAAAGCCCTTGCCCCGCTTTTGGCTGCGCTCGTCCTCTCCGTCTGTACGGCGGCAGGCGCCCAGGAATCACCCCAGATGAACCTGCAGCGCGTTGAACTGGGTGCCGGCATGCACCGCATCGACGCACAGGTCGCGGTGTCTCCGCAAGAGCGGCAGATCGGCCTCATGCATCGCAAGGAGATGCCCCAGCAGGAAGGCATGCTGTTCGTGTTCGAAGCGCCTGCCGTCCAGTGCTTCTGGATGAAAAACACGATCCTGCCCTTGACCGCCGCTTTCGTCGCGGACGACGGCACCATCGTCAATCTGGCGGACATGAAGCCGCAGACCGAGGACTCTCACTGCTCTGAGAAGCCGGTGCGTTACGTGCTGGAAATGAACCAGGGCTGGTTCTCGAAAAAGGGAATCAAGGCGGGCTTCAAACTGTCCGGCACGCCCTTTGCCCGCCGCTGACCGGCGGAGCACGCCCGCAAGCCTGCCCTTACGGACAGGGGACATGCCAAAACAAAAACGGCCCAAAAGGGCCGTTTTTTTATTGGGCGCGGAACGCTCAGGCGAAGTTGCTTTCGGCAAATTTCCAGTTCACCAGTTTGTCGAAGAAGGTTTCGACGAACTTGGGGCGCAGGTTGCGGTAATCGATGTAGTACGCGTGCTCCCACACGTCGACCGTCAGCAGGGCCTTGTCGGCCGTGGTCAACGGGGTGCCGGCCGCGCCGGTGTTCACGATATCGACGCTGCCGTCAGCCTTCTTCACGAGCCACGTCCAGCCAGAGCCGAAGTTGCCCACGGCACTCTTCACGAAAGCTTCCTTGAAGGCAGCATAGCTGCCCCACTTGGCGTTGATGGCATTGGCCAGGGCGCCGGACGGCTCGCCGCCGCCGCTGGGAGCCATGCAATTCCAGAAGAAGGTGTGGTTCCAGATCTGGGCTGCATTGTTGTAGATGCCGCCACTGGACTTCTTCACGATTTCCTCAAGCGTCATGCTCTCGAATTCCGTGCCCTTTTGCAGATTGTTCAGGTTCACCACGTAGGCGTTGTGGTGCTTGCCGTGATGGTATTCCAGGGTTTCCTGGCTGTAGTGAGGCGCCAGTGCGTCGATCGCATAGGGCAACGGTGGCAGGGTATGTTCCATGGTGCAGTCCTTCGTGGGTTGAAATTCTTGGAATGGGACCACTGCCCTCCAGGGGCTGGCGCGGTCCGAACGGGCATTGTAGAAAGTAATAGCAGCGCCTGCTGTAGGCGAGGGCCAATGGCAGAAAAAGCGCTCCAGCCGCTCCATTCACAGCAACCGGCGCGGTGACACCTGCAGATCGATCTCACCATCGGTCAACGCCGCCCGGACGGCGTCGCCTGGCCGCACCTGGGCCACCTTCGTCACCGGCTGGCCTTGCGCATCGGTGAGCAGTGCATAGCCCCGCTGCAGGACGAGATGCGGATCCAGCAACTGCAGGCGCAGCGCCCCACGCTCCAGCCGTTCGGACTGGCGGCCCATTCGCCGCTGGAGGGTTTGCGGCAACTGTGCCTCCAGCGCTTGCTGCTGCTGAGTCAGGCGCTGCATTTTCAGTAGCACACTGTGGCGCATGCGCTCCGCCAGCCGTGCCAGACGCGTCTGCTGGCGCGCCACCAGGCCGGAAGGCCGGCCCAGGCGCTGGGCCACCAGGTCCAGGCGTTGATGGCGCACATCGAACTGCGCCTGAACACCGTCCGACAAGCGATCGGCCAACAGATCGATGGCGCCCAGCCAGACGGCCCGTGGCTGGGAGATGAGTTCAGCGGCGGCGGTCGGCGTCGGTGCGCGCAGATCGGCGCAAAAATCAGCAATCGTGAAGTCGGTTTCGTGCCCGACACCGCAAACCAACGGCACCGGACTCTGGACGATGGTGCGAGCCAACTGCTCGTCATTGAATGCCCACAGGTCCTCCATGGACCCGCCGCCCCGCACCAGAAGGATGACATCGATGGTGCACGGGGGCTGGCGGGACGCCGTGCCCTGCGCCCCGTTGCCCGCGTCCACCAGTGCGTAGAGCTTGGACAGCGCGGCCCGCATCGACGCCGGCGCATTGGCGCCCTGCACCAGCGCGGGCACCAGCGTGACCGGAATGTGCGGCACGCGCCGGCGCAGGGCGGTCACCACGTCGTGCAGGGCCGCCGCGCCCGGGGAAGTGACCAGGCCGATGCCACGCGGCATCAAAGGCAAGGGCCGCTTTCGCGCGCTGTCGAAAAGCCCTTCGGCCTCCAGTTGCGACTTCAGCCGCAGGAACTGCTCGAACAAGGCACCCTGCCGGCCCGCTGCATGCTTTCGACGATGAGCTGCAGATCGCCGCGCGCCTCGTACACCCCCAGGCGGCCGCGCAACTCGACCAGTTCCCCGTCCCGCGGAGCGAAGTCGAGCAACAGGGCGGCACGGCGGAACATGGCGCAGCGGATCTGGCCCTGGCCGTCCTTGATCGTGAAATAGCAATGCCCGCTGGACGCGCGCGAAAAGCCCGTGATCTCGCCCTGCACGGCCACGGGATTGAACCGGGCCTCCAGGGTGTCAGCAATGGCGCGGCATAGCGCCCCAACCTGCCAGATACGTGGCGCCGTTGCGAGGTTCATGGCCTCAGACACCGATGGAGCAAGGGATTGCAGGCCATTGCCAGGAGGCACTAGTCCACAGCGCGCGAGGATGGCCGATTGGCCCTGTACACAGGCGCCCATCCCCGCGCATCGCTAGCAGATACGTGCAACCCCTTGATTTCAAACGTTTTTTTTGGTGCGTTATTTTTCATCAATCTGTCAAATTCACGGGCTGGAGCCGCTTGGCGGGCCATCGCAGCCCGGTTGCCCACAAAGTTATCCACAGAAAATGTGGGTGACGACAGGGGATGCGAAGGTGCAGAACGCGCCGGGCCGCCCGGCCGTTTTCCGCCACGGGCCACCACGTCAACTGGGCCATAATCGCGGATTGCTTCCATCTGCGCGGAGAGAGAATTGCTGTCGATCATACAAGCCGCAGGCTGGCCGATCTGGCCTTTGATAGCCTGCTCCGTCCTGGCGCTGGCACTCGTCGTGGAGCGCTTCATCGCCCTCAAAACCGCCCGGGTCGCACCTCCCAAGCTGCTGGATGAAGCGATCACCGTGTCGTCCCGCTCCGTTCCCACGCCCGATGTGGTGAACCAGTTGGCGCAGAACTCCGCGTTGGGTGAGGTGCTGGCCAGCGGCCTGCGGACGCTCAACAGCAATCCGCAGAGCACCGAGGCCGACGTGCGCGCTGCGATGGAGAGTTCCGGCCGGGCCGTGGCGCACCGCCTCGAAAAATACCTCAGTGCGTTGGCCACCATCGCGTCCGCCGCCCCGTTGCTCGGCCTGCTGGGCACGGTGATCGGCATGATCGAGATTTTCGGCTCCCAAGCGGGGGCCGGCCAGTCCGGCGGCGGCAACCCGGCCCAGTTGGCACAGGGCATTTCCATTGCGCTGTACAACACGGCGTTCGGGCTGATCGTGGCCATTCCGGCGCTGATCTTTTGGCGGTACTTCCGCAGCCGCGTGGACGCCTATCTGCTGACCCTCGAATTGGCCTCCGAGCAGTTCGTGCGGCACATCAGCCGGCTTCGCAAGTGAATCATGGCCCACACCCCATCGGCTGAACGGACATGAACTTTCGCTCCCGCCCCACCGAAGCGCCGGAAATCAACCTGATTCCGTTCATCGACGTGCTGCTCGTGGTGCTCATCTTCCTGATGCTGTCCACCACCTACAGCAAGTTCACCGAGCTGCAACTGACGCTGCCCGTGGCCGATGCCGAGCAGCAGCGCGATCACCCCAAGGAAGTGATCGTGGCCGTCGCCGCAGATGGCCGCTATGCCATCAACAAGCTGGCGGTCGAGGGCAAGAGCGTGGACGTGGTGGCCCAGGCATTGGCCGCGGCGGCCAGCGCCGGCAAGGACAGCGTCGTCATCATCAGTGCCGACGCCAATTCACCGCACCAGGCGGTGGTCACCGTCATGGAAGCCGCGCGCCGCGTGGGCCTGTCGCAGATCACCTTCGCCACCCAGTCCACGGCCAGCGCCGGCAAGTAGCCGCGATGGCTGCCGCCGGGCCGCAGCCGCCCTCTGCACCCTCTTCCACCGCCCCCCATACCCAGGCATCCACCCTGCAAGCGGCCTGGAAACGGCGTGGGCCGCTGGCTTGGGCGCTGTGGCCGTTGTCCTGTCTGTATCGGATCGCGGTAGCCATCCGGCGAGCGCTTTATCGGCTGGGCCTCCTGCGCGCCGAGCGCGTGGCGGTGCCGGTGATCGTCGTGGGCAACGTGATCGCCGGAGGGGCGGGCAAGACCCCGGTCACGCAGGCCATCGTGCGACATCTGGTGGCGCGCGGATGGCAGCCTGGCGTGGTGTCGCGCGGCTACGGGCGGTCCACCAACGACTGCCGCGAAGTGTGCGCGGACAGCCGCGCGACCGAAGTGGGCGACGAGCCTTTGCTGATCGCGAAGCGCACGGGCGTTCCCGTGTTCGTGGCGCGGCACCGGGCGCAGGCGGCGCGCGCACTGCTGGCACAGCATCCCCGCACCGATGTGATCGTTTGCGACGACGGCCTGCAGCATCTGGCGCTGGCCCGCGACATCGAAATCTGCGTGTTCAACGACGACGGCGTGGGCAACGGATTCCTCCTGCCGGCCGGACCGCTGCGCGAACCCTGGCCACGCCAGGTCGACTGCGTGCTCCATGCCGGACCGGCTCCGGCCGGCACATCGCCGGCATTCTCCCTGAGACGCTCGCTCGGGCCGGACGCCATGCGTGCGGACGGCAGCACCGAGCCCCTGGCGCAGTGGCGCGGCCGGCCGTTGCACGCCGTGGCCGCCATCGCCAGGCCACAGGAATTCTTTGCCATGCTGCGGGCAAGAGGACTCACGCTGCAGCGGACCACCGCCTTGCCCGATCACTATGATTTTGATAGCTGGAAAGACAATCAAAACACCGGCATGACGCTGGTTTGCACCGAAAAAGATGCCACCAAGCTGTGGCGACTCCACCCCCAGGCGCTGGCCGTGCCGCTGCACCTGGAAATCGACAGCGCTTTTTTCTCCCTGCTGGACGAGCGGTTGCGGGCTGCCGCACGCCGCTCGCTATCATCGCCCTCCGACTGACCCCGAAGCCACTACCGCCATGGATCCCAAACTGCTCGAACTGCTGGTCTGCCCCGTCACCAAGGGCTCGCTCACTTTCAACCGGGAGCGGCAGGAACTGGTGTCGCGCAGCGCCCGCCTGGCCTACCCGGTGCGCGACGGCATTCCGGTGCTGCTCGAAAACGAAGCACGCACCCTGACGGACGAGGAGCTGGAGGCGTGACCGCGCCCGCCACGCCTTTCACCATCCTGATACCGGCGCGGCTGGCCTCCACGCGGCTGCCCGACAAGCCGCTGGCCGACATCGCCGGGCTGCCCATGGTGGTGCGCGTGGCGCAACGCGCGGCGCAAAGCCAGGCCACGCGCGTCATCGTGGCGGCGGACGATGCCCGCATCCTCGCGGCCTGCCAGGCGCATGGCGTGCAGGCCCTGCTCACGCGGCCCGACCATCCGAGCGGCAGCGACCGCCTGGCCGAGGCCTGCGAACAGCTGGGCCTGGCAGGCGACGACATCGTGGTGAACGTGCAGGGCGACGAGCCGCTGATCGACCCCGCGCTGATCGATGCCGTGGCCGCCCTGCTGCCGGCCCGCACGGACGCCAGCATGGGGACCGCCGCCCATGCCATCGGCACGCTGGCCGACTACACCAACCCCCATGTCGTGAAGGTCGTGCTCGATGCGCGCGGTCTCGCGCACTACTTCAGCCGGGCGCCCATTCCGCATGCACGCGACCATGCCGGCGCTGCCTGGTGGACGCAGGGGCCCGATGGCGCGGCCACCGGCGTGCCGCAAGGGTATGCGCCGCTGCGCCACATCGGCCTCTACAGCTACCGCGCCGCATTCCTTCGGCAGTTTCCGGCCCTGCCGCCCGCGCCCACTGAAGCGGTCGAGGCACTGGAGCAGTTGCGGGCGCTGTGGCACGGCCACCGCATCGCCGTGCATGTGACCGCTTCGGCACCTGGCCCCGGCGTGGATACCCCCCAGGATCTGGAACGCGTGCGAGCGCTGTTTTCCTAGCGTTTTCAGAGTCCCCGCCGTGTCAGGAAAGCGCGTGGACCCGCGTGCTATCCTTGCCCGCGATCAGAGCGCCGCATCCCGGGCCGGAGGCAAGCCCGTGGCCAGTGGCGCCAGCCGAATTCAACACTTAGAGGACATCCATGAGACTGATTCTTTTGGGCGCACCCGGCGCCGGAAAGGGCACGCAGGCCGCATTCATTTGCCAGAAATACGGTATTCCGCAAATCTCCACCGGTGACATGCTGCGCGCCGCCGTCAAGGCAGGCACGCCGCTGGGGCAGCAGGCCAAGGCCGTCATGGATGCGGGGGCGCTGGTCAGCGACGACCTCATCATCAATCTCGTGAAAGAGCGCATCGCACAGCCCGACTGCACGTCCGGCTTCCTGTTCGACGGATTTCCCCGCACCATCCCGCAGGCCGACGCCATGAAGGCCGCGGGCGTCAAGCTCGACTACGTGCTCGAGATCGACGTGCCCTTCGATGCCATCATCGAACGCATGAGCGGCCGCCGCTCCCACCCGGCCAGCGGTCGCACGTACCACGTCAAGTTCAACCCGCCCAAGGTGGAAGGCAAGGACGACGTGACCGGCGAAGACCTCATCCAGCGCGAAGACGACAAGGAGGCCACCGTCAAGAAGCGCCTGGATGTGTACAGCGCCCAGACCCGTCCGCTGGTGGAGTACTACTCCAGCTGGGCCAAGGCCGATCCGGCCGGCGCTCCCAAATACCGCGCCATCAGCGGCACGGGCAGCGTGGAAGAGATCACCCAGCGCGCGCTGGCCGCACTGGCCGGCTGATTGCCGACTGAACCCGCACGGCACCTCGGCCGTGCCTGGAACGCCCCGCCCTCTGCGGGGCGTTGCCATTTCAGGGGCGCCGAGGCCGGGCGAGCAGATCGAGCAGCAGGCTGATCCGGGCCTTCACCGGGCTCAACCCCTCCGAGTGGGGCAAGGCGTCCCCCGGCTTGGGCAGCACCCGGCCCAGCGGGCAGCGGGTGGCCACGCGCACTTCCACACCGCTCTCGTGCGCGCGCTCCAGCGCCTTGGCCAGGGCATGGTGCAGCGTGCCGTTGCCCGTCGCCGCCACCACGAGGCCATCCACGCCGTCGAGCACCAGCAGGTCGACGATGCGGCCGTCGGCGCCGACATGGTTCATGAGCACCTCCACCCGCGGCCACAGGTAAGTGTTGGCGATGTGGTGAAGCGCATCCAATCGCGGAACCGAAGGGGCCGGCCAGCCATGGGCCAGGCGAACCGCGCCCTCCTCCACCCAGCCCAGCGGCCCGGCGTCTCCTGAGCTGAAGGCATCCACGCGATAGGGGTGCACTTTCTGCACGTCGCGCGCGGTGTGGATCGTGCCTGCCACCACCGCCAGCACCCCGCGCGCCCCGGGCGTGGCCGCTACCGCCACCGCATCGAGCAGATTCTGCGGACCGTCGGGCGCGATCGCCGTTGCCGGCCGCATGGCGCAGGCCAGCACCACGGGGCGTTCGGCAGTGTCCAGGACCGAGTCCAGGAACCACGCCGTCTCCTCCAGCGTGTCGGTGCCGTGCGTGACCACCACCCCGCGCACATCGGGATCGGCCAGCAACTGCGTGCATCGGTGGGCCAGTTGCCGCCATACGGCGAAATCCATGTCCTTGCTGTCGATCTGCGCGATCTGCTCGGCTTCGATCCGGCCACGGGCCGCCTGCGCCAATCCAGGAATCGCCTCCAGCAACTGCCCCACGCTCACCTGCCCGGCGGTATAGCCGATGTTGTCTCCGGCCTTGGCGGCCTTGCCCGCGATGGTTCCGCCGGTGCCCAGCACCACGATTTTTCCTGTGCCCACTTGCACGCTCCAAAAAACTGGTTAAAAATACAGTGACTGGATTAAAAAACAGGCCTCTCCCTGCCTATCCGTTCAGCACCGGAGTCACTCATGTTCGACAGTCCCAAGCTCACCGCCCGTCAGCAACAGATCCTCGATCTGATCCAGACCGCCATCTCCCGCACCGGCGCGCCCCCCACCCGGGCGGAAATCGCCGCCGAGTTCGGCTTCAAGTCCGCCAATGCGGCCGAAGAGCACCTGCAGGCCCTGGCCCGCAAGGGCGTCATCGAACTGGTCAGCGGCACATCGCGCGGCATCCGGCTGCGCAGCGACACGGTGCGCTCCATCAATGCCGCCCGCGGCACCCAGTTCAACCTGCCCATTCCGGGCCTGTCGCAGCTGTCGCTTCCCCTGGTGGGGCGGGTGGCGGCAGGGTCGCCCATTCTCGCGCAGGAACACGTCGACCAAACCTACAGCGTGGAGGGCAGCCTGTTCCAGCACAAGCCGGATTACCTGCTCAAGGTGCGCGGCATGTCCATGCGCGATGCGGGCATCATGGACGGCGACCTGCTCGCCGTGCAATCCACCCGCGAGGCGCGCAACGGCCAGATCATCGTGGCCCGGCTGGGCGACGACGTCACCGTCAAGCGCCTGCGCCGCACGGCCACCGCCATCGAGCTGCTGCCCGAAAACCCCGACTACCCCGTCATCACCGTGCATCCGGGCGAGCCTTTCGAAATCGAAGGGCTCGCAGTGGGCCTGATCCGCAACACCATGCTGATGTAGCCCGCTGCACACCGCCGCAGGTGGCGGGCGTCTGGCGGCCAGGGGCAAGAAGCCCTGGTCAGCCAACCCTGCGGCAGTGTGTTTTTCCTCGGCAATCCTGCCTGTGTTCAACCCCCTCGCACTTCGCTGGAGTTTTCACATGGGATTTGCCCTGCTCGCTTTTTCTTCCTTTTCGCAACCGCTGAATGCTTTGGCACGGTGGCTGCGCGCGCCCGCCTGCCGCCCTCCGCGCCAAGACCGCAGGGCCGTCGCAGGCCAGCCAGGCGGCGGCGCCAGCGGCAGAGGCACGGTGCATGCCGTTACCCCGGGCCTCCATGCCGACGCCATCGGCCCGTCCGCCACGCGGCCGGCTGCCATCGAACCGCTGCCATGCACCGCCTTGGAAATTGCGGCGGCAGAGGGCCTGCCGTGTCCTCCAGCGCTCGCGCCCCTGCCACGGCGCTTCGTGGTGGTTCGGCCGCGGCAGGCACCGCCCGACCAGCCCTTTTCAGCATGTCCCCCCACACTGGCGGTAACCCCGTCTGCACGGTCATGGCCCAGCACCAGCGCCAATGACAGTGGGGCATTTGCAGGTTGCAGCCGCCCCCGGCCTGCTGCGCGCCCGCTGCGGGTGCTGGATCGCCGCGGCCCCGGTGCGGCGGCGCGCGTGCTGATCTCCGGCCGCATGGCCGATGTGTGCGCGGAACTGGACCGCCTCGTGCGGGCCGAGGCGGCCTTGCAGGCGCCGCATTGAGGCCGCACATCCCAGCCGCAATCAAAGCCCGGCAACCCTGAAGCACCCGGAGGTGCCTGGTGGGTGCCTGGTGGGTGCCTGGTGGGTGCCTGGTGGGTGCCTGGTGGGTGCCTGGTGGGTGCCTGGTGGGTGCTCGGGGGAAGCCGCTACGCGATGAATGGGGCCGAGCAGGGTTGGGCAAGTCTTCCACCATGGGTCCCCGTGCCCCGCCGCCCACCGTGCCGATGTCGATGCGAAGCGCCGCGCAGCCTGGCTGCCGGCCTCAACTGTTGAGTTGCGCCCAGAGCTTGTCCAACCGCTTCACGCTCACCGGCTGCGGGGTTCGCAGCTCCTGGGCGAAAAAGCTCACCCGCAACTCTTCCAGCAGCCAGCGCAACTCCTGCATGCGCGCATCCACGGCGCCCTTGCGTTCGGCTACCAGGCGCCAGTAGCGCTGCTCCTGCGGGCGCAGTTCGGCCAGCTTGGTGGCGTCGCGCGCCGGATCGGCGCGGTATTTGTCCAGCCGCAGCGTGATCGCCTTGAGGTAGCGGGCAAAGTGCGCCAGTTGCGCCCACGGTGCCGCAGCCAGGAACGCCTTGGGCATGAGGCGCTGCAACTGCTGCTGCGCGTCCTGCACGGCTTCGGGTGCGTTCTTGGTGTCCTTGATCTTGCGCGCCGCGGCGGCGTACTCCAGCAAGATCGTGCCGGCGAGCCGCGCGACCTCGTTGGCGATCAGGGTGAGCCGGCCGCGTCCCTCGTCCACCCGGCGCTTGAACGCGGCCTCATCGGTGGGCAACGGGTCGAGCAGGAAGGCCCGGTCCAGCGCCACGTCGATGATCTGGCTGCGCAGTTCTTCCTGCGTGCCCAGCGGCATGTAGGCCACGGCCATCTTCTGCAGGTCGGGAATGTTCTTTTCCAGGTACTTGAGCGCGTCCTTGATCTGCAGCGCGAACAGGCGGCGCAGGCCAGCACGGTGCCGGGCGGCGGCCAGTTCGGGCTCGTCGAACACCTCGATGGTGACGGCATCGCCACCGTCGATGAGCGCGGGAAAGCCGATCAGCGTCTGGCCGCCCTTGCGGATCTCCATCAGCTCGGGCAGCTCGCCAAAGGTCCATGCGGTGTGGCGCTGGCCGGCGGGCGCCTGCCGGGCCGCAGCGGCCGGCGCCGTCACCGCCGCAGGGCCGCGGCCCCCCCGCTGCAGCGGGAGGTGCTTCATTTTTGATAGCAGAATGCCCTAGTACTTCTTGCGCTGGAGCCTGTTTTTCTTCAAAACCCTTGGCATCACCGCCCAGCTTGAGCCCTGCCAGGGCCTGGAAGGCGCCGCGCGCCTTCGCACCCCATTCGGCCTTGAGGGCACCCAGGTTGCGCCCATGACCGAGCTGGCGCCCGTGTTCGTCCACCACGCGGAAGTTCATGAACAGGTGCGGGCTCAGCATGTCGAGCTTGAAATCGGCCCGCTTGACGTCGAGCGAGGTCTCATCGCGCACCTGCTTGAGCAGCACCTCGACCAGGCTGCCGTGGCCGAAGCGTTCGGGCGTGCCGAGCAGCCCGGCCAGCCGGGCAGCGCTGTCGGGCAGCGGCACGAACCGGCTGCGGGGGCGCTGCGGCAGGCTCTTGAGCAGGGCCTGGATCTTGGGCTGCAGCATGCCGGGCACCAGCCATTCGCAGCGCTCGTCGCTCACCTGGTTGAGCACGAACAGCGGCACGGTGACCGTGATGCCGTCGCGCGCATCGCCCGGCTCGTGCAGGTAGCTCGCGGCGCAATCCACGCCGCCCAGCCGCACCGTGCGCGGGAAGGCATTGCCGGTGATGCCCGCGGCCTCGTGGCGCATGAGTTCTTCGCGCGTCAGCTTGAGCAGGTCGGGCTTCGACGCGCTCGCCTCGCGGTACCACGCCTCGAAGCTGTACCCGCTGCACACGTCGGCCGGCAACTGCTGGTCGTAGAAGGCATAGATCAGTTCGTCATCCACCAGCACGTCCTGTCGGCGCGACTTGTGTTCGAGCTCTTCGACCTTGGCGATGAGCTTGTGGTTGGCGGCCAGAAAAGGCAGACGGGTTTCCCACTGCCCGCCGATCAGCGCCTCGCGGATGAAGATGTCGCGCGCCGCATAAGGGTCCACCTTGCCGAAGTTCACCCGCCGGTTGTTGTAGATGACGATGCCGTACAGCGTGGCGCGCTCCAGCGCGTTGACCTCGGCCGCCTTCTTTTCCCAATGCGGGTCGAGCAGCTGCTTCTTGAGCAGGTGCCCGCCCAATTGCTCGATCCACTGCGGCTCGATGGCCGCGATGCCCCGGCCGAAGAGGCGCGTGGTCTCCACCAGCTCGGCCGCGACGATCCAGCGCCCGGGCTTCTTGGACAGGTGCGCGCCCGGGTGCTTGTAGAACTTGATGCCGCGTGCGCCCAGGTACCAGTCGTCCTCGTCGCTCTTGACGCCGATGTTGCCCAACAACCCGGCCAGCATGGACAGGTGGATCTGCTCGTAGCTGGCAGGGCGGTCGTTGATGCGCCAGCGGTGTTCGGTCACCACGGTCAGCAATTGCGTGTGGATGTCGCGCCACTCGCGCAGTCGGCGCACGCTGATGAAGTTCTGGCGCAGCAGCGATTCGTACTGGCGGTTGCTGAGCTTGTGGGTGGGCGCAGCCGCTGCGGCCTCGGTGGCCGCCGGCGGAGCCACGGCCGCCGCGGCCATGCGCTGTCCCACGGGCAGCACGGCCTGCGAGGGCGCGCCCTTGCGCGCGGCCTGCTTCTGCATGCGCGCCGACGGCAGGGTGGGCGCGCCACCGCGCGCTTCGTTGATCCACTTCCACAGCTTGAGGTAGCCGCTGAACTCGCTCTTTTCGTCGTCGAACTTGGCGTGGGCCTGATCAGCCTGCTGCTGTGCATCCATGGGGCGGTCGCGCACGTCCTGCACGCTCAGGGCGCTGGCGATGATGAGCACCTCGTCCAGCGCCTGGCGCTCGCGCGCCTCCAGGATCATGCGGCCCACGCGCGGGTCGAGCGGCAGGCGCGACAGCTCCTGGCCCATCGGCGTGAGTTCATTGGAGTCGTCCACCGCACCCAGCTCGCCCAGCAACTGGTAGCCGTCAGCGATCGCACGGCCCGAAGGCGCCTCGATGAAAGGGAACTGCGCCACGTCGCCCAGGTGCAGCGACTTCATGCGCAGGATGACGCCGGCCAGCGATGACCGCAAAATTTCTGGGTCGGTGAACCGGGGCCGGCCGTTGAAGTCGGCCTCGTCGTAGAGCCGGATACAGATGCCGTTGGCCACGCGGCCGCAGCGGCCCGCGCGCTGGTTGGCGGCGGCCTGGCTGACGGGCTCGACCATCAGCTGTTCCACCTTGCTGCGGAAGCTGTAGCGCTTCACGCGCGCGGTGCCGGCGTCAATCACGTAGCGGACGCCGGGCACGGTGAGCGAGGTCTCGGCCACGTTGGTGGCCAGCACGATGCGCCGGCCCGTGTGCCCGTCGAATATGCGGTCCTGCTCGGCCTGCGACAGCCGCGCGAACAGGGGCAGCACCTCGGCATTGCGCATCACCGGCTGGTGCGCCAGGTGCTTGCGCAGGTGGTCGGCGGCCTCGCGGATCTCGCGCTCGCCGGGCAGGAAGACGAGGATGTCGCCGCCCGCGTTGCCGGCCCACAGCTCGTCCACGCCGTCGGCGATGGCTTCGTTCAGGCCGTAGTCGCGCGACTCTTCGAACGGACGCCAGCGTTGCTCGACCGGAAAGGTCCGGCCCGACACATAGATGATCGGCGCGGGAATCAGCTCCGCGCCCTGCGGCCCGGCTGCCTGCGCCGCATCGCCCTGCGGCCCCTCGCCGGACTTGGAGCGGGTAGGCAGGCGCCGCGGCAAGGCGAAGTGTTTGGCAAAGCGGTCGGCATCGATGGTGGCCGAGGTGACGACCACCTTCAGGTCGGGCCGGCGCGGCAAGATCTGCCGCAGGTAGCCCAGCAGGAAGTCGATGTTCAGGCTGCGCTCGTGCGCTTCGTCGATGATGAGCGTGTCGTAGGCCTTGAGCAGCGGGTCGGTCTGGGTCTCCGCCAGCAGGATGCCGTCCGTCATGAGCTTGACCGAGGCGTCGCGCGACAGCCGGTCCTGGAACCGCACCTTGTAGCCCACCACGTCGCCCAGTGGGGTCTGCAGCTCTTCGGCGATGCGCTTGGCCACGCTGCTGGCGGCGATGCGGCGCGGCTGCGTGTGGCCGATGAGCTGGCCTTTCTGTCCCGGCGCGGCGTTGCATTTGCCGCGCCCCAGTGCCAGCGCGATCTTGGGCAGTTGTGTGGTCTTGCCCGAGCCGGTCTCCCCGCACACGATGATGACCTGGTGCTCCCGCATCGCCGCCATGATTTCGTCGCGCCGCGCCGAGACGGGCAGCGACGGCGGGAAGGTGATGCGCAACGGCGCGCTGGGCGCCCCGGCGGTGGAGGAAGAAGGGGAAGAAGAGGAAGGCGCGGATTCGGTCATGAAGGGCTGCATTATCCGAGCCCGCCGTTGGCCCTGCACAACAAGGGCCGCCAGGGGCCGCAGCAGGCCTTGCCACGCCCGCGAAGCCGCTTCGATAATCGCGCCTTCGCTTCACCAGCGCCGCAACGAGCACCCTTGCGGCGCACCTTTCAGGAGCTGTCTTTCCATGCCTTATTTGTTCACCCCCCCTCACTGAACACGGTTCCTCGCCCCGGCTGAACCGTGTCGCTCACACACCTTTCAGCCAAGGTGGCTGCGCTCCCCCGCCCATTCGAATGGGGGTGCGCCGCACGAAAGCCCTGGCTTGCTCAGCCGGGGCTTTTTGCTTTTCAGGAATCGCACATGAGTGCTCAGAAACGTTCCCGCGCCTTCCAGCAAGGCCGGGTCAAGGCCTTGCGCCGCATGAAGCAGCCGATGGTGCTGCACCTCGAAGCCAGCGCACCGCCGCGCAACCCGGTGGCCCGCGCGCTGGCGGCGCGCGGCACC